>CALLYA010000421.1 GCA_937875495.1 uncultured Verrucomicrobiota bacterium | reverse complement strand
CGTGTAATCGTCATCCGGCCTCCGGGTCTACGGGGTCCTGAGTAGTCACAAAAAATCCCCTAAAGATAGGGATCAGAGCATTTCCCTATCCACCCCCATCAATAGGTCGAAAACGCCACCGCGCCCTCTGCGGGAGGCTCTCCGGATGGGAAAGCCAGGTTAGAAAAGCGGCTGCCTTTTCGGACGATGACTGGCGAAGGGCGCGAAGCCTCCTTGTTGCACTCCGCAGACAGTCCCCGTGATCCGCGGGCCTTTGCACTGATCCGGCTGTCTTCGCGGATGCGATAGGGCTTTGGGTTATCATGCCTTTCCTGGTTGAAAAGCAATGGGGATCAGGCCGAAGGTTGGTGTGGAAAGTCCGCGTAGGCGATGCGGTGATTGGTTGGTTTGGGGGCATGCAGTCTTGGGAGGTGTGGCAGTGGATGCGAGTCGATTCAAGCTGGTATCGGATTACGAGCCGCAGGGGGATCAGCCCGAGGCGATCGAGCGACTGACCGAGTCGATGCTCAGCGGCAATAAGTTCCAGACACTGCTAGGGGTGACCGGCTCGGGCAAGACGTTTACGGTAGCCAACGTGATCGAACGGGTAAACCGGCCGGTGCTGGTGATGAGTCACAACAAGACACTGGCAGCGCAGCTTTACAGCGAGCTGAAGCAGTTTTTTCCGCACAACGCGGTGGAGTATTTCGTCAGTTATTATGACTACTATCAGCCTGAGGCCTATATTCCTCAGACCGATACCTATATCGAAAAGGACTCATCGATCAACGAAGAGATTGAACGACTGCGGCTTTCGACGACGAGTGCGCTGATGAGCCGGCGGGATGTGATTGTGGTTGCGAGCGTTTCCTGCATTTATGGCTTGGGCTCACCTGATGACTATTTAGAGATGATGGTGGGTGTGGAAGGTGGCCAGCAGATACGGCGGGATGATTTCCTGACGAAGCTGGTCGACATGCAGTACACGCGCAACGAGTATGAGTTCGGCCGGGGCATGTTCCGGGTGCGTGGCGATGTAGTGGAGGTCTTCCCCACGTATGAAGAGGAACCGGTCAGGATCGAATTCTTCGGCGACGAGATTGAGCGCGTGGAGCGGATTGACCCACTGACGGGCCGTGCGCAGGAGGGCTTACAACAATACTTCCTCTATCCGGCGAAGCATTTCGTCACGCCCTATCACAAAATCGAGAAGGCGATGAAGGCAATACGGCAGGAATTAGAGGAGCGTGTTCAATATTTTGAACGGTCCGGTAAGCTGGTCGAGGCGCAAAGGATACGGATGCGGACGGAGCTCGACATGGAGATGTTGCAGGAGATGGGCTTCTGCACGGGAATTGAAAACTATGCACGCCATATCGGTGGGCGTGGGGAAGGTGAGCGTCCCTTCTGCCTGCTCGATTTTTTTCCCAAGGATTTCTTCTGTGTTGTGGACGAGAGCCACGTGACGATTCCGCAGGTCCAAGGGATGTTCCATGGAGACCGCTCGCGCAAGCAGACCTTGGTGGAGCATGGGTTTCGGCTGCCTTCCGCCCTGGACAATCGGCCGCTTAATTTCGACGAGTACATCGGGATGCTGCCGCAAGCACTCTTCTTATCCGCCACTCCCGGACCGTATGAAAAGCAGTTTGCGGGCGTACCGGTCGAGCAGGTGATCCGTCCCACCGGTCTCTTGGATCCCGAGATCGAGATCCGCCCATTGAAGAACCAGATCGACGATCTGCTGGAGCAGGTGCGGGTGCGGGCCGCGCGGGGTCAGCGCACGCTCGTGACGACCCTGACCAAGCGGACCTCCGAGGATCTCGCCGACTACATGCGTTCGCTGGGCGTTCGGGTGCGCTATATGCACAGCGAGATCGACGCGATCGAGCGTGTGGAGATCCTGCGAGGATTGCGTGAGGCCGAATTCGACTGCCTGATTGGAATCAACCTTTTGCGCGAGGGGCTGGACCTTCCGGAGGTGGGTCTGGTTGCAATCCTGGATGCCGACAAGGAGGGCTTCCTCCGGTCGGAGACCTCCCTGATTCAGACAGCGGGCCGTGCGGCGCGAAATGTGGAGGGTAAGGTGATTTTGTATGCGGACCAGATCACCGATTCGATGAAGCGGCTGATCGATGTCACGGAGTCCCGGCGCAGGAAGCAGATGGCCTACAATGCGGAGCATGGGATCACCCCGAAATCGACGGCACGCAGGGTCCAGGCCAGCCTCTCGATGTTGCGCAAGGCGAAAGAGGTCGAGTCAGCTGCGATGGAGCGCGCCGGGCAGAGCCTGGAGACCACAGACCTGATCTTCGAGTTGCAGGAGGAGATGCGGGAGGCTGCGGCAGCACTGGAGTTCGAGCGGGCCGCGATCCTACGTGATCAGATTCGGGAACTCGGCGAGGCGGCGGGGATCGACACCGGCCCGATGTACCAACCGGGCAAGCGGAACAAGCGCCAGCTCCGCAGCCGCAAGAAGGCATCCCGCTGAGGCATTCGGGCTGTGGCAGTGGCGGGGTGGGGGTCCTTTTGGGCATGCGCCTTCCGGGGCAAATCGGGAACGACTCCCGCAGAGGACGCAGAGGGGTATTGGGAAGGTGGAAAGTGAGCTAGAGGTCATCCGAAAAGGTCTTCGGATCCGGATGGGGAGGTATCCCGCAGAGATCGCAGAGATCGCAGAGATCGCAGAGATCGCAGAGGGCGCAGAGGGCGCAGAGGTGTATTGGGAGGTGGGAAAAGGGACTTACATTGGAGCCGTATTCAACAACTGCCTTGGTCTACTGAATCGGTATCACTGAAAATAACCCCCAAAAAGCAGGCTGCAGAGCATGGAACATACCCACCCCGATAGGTTGGTCGAAAACGCCACTGCGTCCTCTGCGGGAGGCTCTTCGGAGCCGGAGAATGGGCAGGGCTACCCACCTCTCTTCGGCGGCCAGGGGATGAAGGGACTGGTGGTGCGGACATACTCCGGGTAATCCGGGCGGGAGCGGAGGGAACGTTCTTCCGAGATACGAATCCCGGTGACTTTGATCAGGAAGTAGAGCATGAGGGCGGGGCCCAACAGGGTGAGCCAGCCGAGCATGGTCCCTATCGAGAGGAGTGGATAGCTCCACCAATGGAGCCATTCGAAGAAGTAGTTGGGGTGTCTGGAGTAGCGCCATAGACCGCTGCGGCAGGTGCGGTTTTGGGCATCTTTCGATTGTTTAAACCGCGCCAACTGGCGATCGGCCAGGTGTTCGCCGCAGAGGGCGATCGCGAAAATGGCGAGTCCGATCAGGTCCCAGGCCTTGGGGAAGGGGTGTGGGTTCATCTGTGCGATCACGATTGGCATGGCGAACAGGGCGGCGACGAAGGCCTGGATCTGGTAGAAGCGAAAGAGCTCAAGCTGGGCTCGGTCCCCCCACTGCTCCCTGAGGTGACGGTATCGTGAATCCTCCCGACCTGTGGCGGCGGTGCGAAGGCCGATATGGAGCGCCAGGCGACCGCCCCATGCGGCGGCCATGGCGGCTACCCACCATCTGCGCGGGCCGAGCCCGGGCAGGCATGCGGCCGCCAGGATGCCGAGCCCGGCGATGCTACCGGCCCAAGCGGCATCCACCCAGCCGGCATTGCGGGTGACGCGCTGGAGCAGCCAGATCCCGACCATAATGGATGCGGCGAGCAGCCAGCCGGCTGCGAAGGCTATGGCAAGTGGATGCATTCGTTTTCCGGGTGGAAAGAGGGAGAATGTAAGGGAAGGGAGGGGGTTGTCTCAGGAATGTTTTCTTGGAAGCCCCGAAGACGCGAAGAGGTGAATGGATCAGGGGTGTAGGGCCATGTTGGCATGCTCTGGTTCATTGGGCGTGTCATCAGGATCAGCAGGTCTTGGAGGTAGCGTGAGGCGAAGGCGCCTTCGCAGTATGCGAGGTAGTATTCTCAGGTGCGTAGGAATTCGGTGGGATAGCCTTGTGCGAGAATCCGATCGCGGCTGTCGAGCATTTGGCGGCGCCAGCGGCGGAGGGTCTCCGCGTAATGGATGCCAATATTGCCGACAGACTCCACAACGAGCTGCGAGCGGCGGCGTGCGGCCTGAAGCAGGCTCCCGAGGCAGGGCAGATGCCCACCTGGAAAGATGTATTTCTGAATCCAGTCCGGGTTGGATCGATAGGTGTCATACCTCTGATCCGGGATGATGATCGACTGAAGCACGAGGAGGCCTTCCGGGGCGAGCAGCTCCTCGCACTTGGCGAAGAAGCCGTCCAGGAAGGTATGTCCGACCGCCTCGATCATCTCGATGGAGACGATGCGATCGAAGCGTCCGGTCAGATCCCGGTAGTCGATAAAGCGATAGTCGATCAGGTCGTTCAGGCCTTCCTGCCGGGCGTGAGCCTGAGCATAGGCGAGCTGTTCCTGGGAGAGAGAGATTGCGGCGACCTTGCAATGGTGTTCGCGCGCGGCGAATTCAGCGAAACCACCCCAGCCGCAGCCGATTTCAAGGATGGACATACCTGGCCTGAGGCATGCCAGTTCTGCGATCTTGCCGTACTTGGCGGTTTGCGCGGTTTCCAGATCATCCTCCGGGTGCTCGAAGAGTGCGCAGGAGTATGTCATGCTGCGATCGAGGAAGCACTGATAGAAGTCGTTGCCGATGTCGTAGTGCGCATGAATGTTTTTGCGTGCACCGACTACGGAATTCCTGTTGGCCCAGTGTGACAAGCGGTGCAGCAATGTGCGGAGGTTGGATGATGGTGAAAGCGCCTCTTCATTGATGCAGAAGAGCTCGACCAGACCTGGGAGATTGTCGCAATCCCAATCGCCGGCGGTGTATCCCTCCCCGGCACCGACCGATCCACTTTGGGCAAGGCGTAGGAGGCCGTTCCAGGAATGTAGCCGCAGATGAACGCGCGGGCCGGACTCCGGTTCGCCGAATTCGGCGATAGCCCCGTCGGGATACTGAAGATGCAGGACGCCCCTCTGGATCCGGGCGAAGGCGTCGAGGACTGAGCGCACGAGGTAGCCGGACAGGCCCTTCGGGAATACGACGGCATCGGCCGGGGCCTGATTCATCGCCTTTGCTGGACATCGCAGATTCATAGAGGTTTTTCCTCCAGGCCGTTGGGTGGAGGGGGTGCGTATTTGAAAAAGGGTGCGTGTTTACGCCAGAGAATGAGTGCCTGCCAGTGGATCAGGACGATGCTCATGAGTGGCATCACAGGGTGTGTCAGCAGCAGCGATAGGAGTTCGCGTCGACCGAGGGCCCGTTTTTCCAGTGTGAGCGTGGCATCCATGAACCGTTCATCCAAGCGGAATTCCTCGATGTGCAAATGGATCCGCTGATCGTCGGGAATGCGAATATGGAACTTGTACACCGCATCCATACCGATAAAGGGTGAGACGTGAAAGGCCTTGGATGCCTGGGCTGCTAACCATTTGGGATTGGGCGGTTGAAGGTCGGCGTCGGACTGCAATAGGTAGGGATAGATATCGCCGAAGGTGTTATGGACCTCAGCGACGGTATAGAGCAGCCGACCGTCGGATGAGTAGCAGTAGAAGAGCGTGATCGGGTTGAACACGTACCCGAGGACGCGCAGTTGGGCGAGCATCAGGACCGGACCGTCGGGCGGGTCGACACCCTGACGCTCCAACCAGCGATCGAGTTTTTGGCGGATCGGCGTGTCGCTTGGGCCCAAGTGATCCCGGTTGTGGAGGGTCGTTAGTGCGTGCCGATTGAAGCCGATGATGGGCCGCGCCTGGTTCAGCTGCTCGAGCTCGGCCAGATCGAGGAGCGCCATATAGAAGCGGTAGCGGAATTGGTGCTGGATCGGGTTTGTGCGCCGGTGGCGAACATGCCCGACATAGAGCGCGGAAGTGGGGAAGTTGTGTGCGGTCATGGGAAGGTCACCCCCAATTGATCGGCCACGCGGATCGCGGAGACGAGTCCGTCTTCATGGAAGCCCCACCGGTGGTATGCCCCACAGAAATAAGTGTTTTGGGGTCCGTTGAGCGAATGAAGTTCGGATTGAGTCTCCATGGCCTCTCGGGAATAGACGGGGGGTTGGTATTGGAATTCCTGCAGAATGGCGTCTGGCGGGGGTGGTGTGATCGGGTTGAGGCTGACGACCAGTTGGGGTGGGGGAGCGATGGATTGCAGCCGATTCATCCAGTAGTGCAGGCATGCGCTCTCGCTATGGCCGGCGCAGTCGCTCAGCTGGTAGTTCCAAGAGGCCCTGGCGGCAGGTCGATGCGGCATGCCTTCAACGCTGGTATGCAGGAGGGTGGCGTTGTTGGAGTAGGTCCAGGCCCCGAGCAACCGTGACTCATGGGGGCTGGGTTGGGCGAGCATATTCAGGGCTTGATCGGCGTGGGTAGCGATGACGACATGTTGGAAGTTGCGCGGCTCGCCCTGATCGAACAGCAGCCGGACACCTCCCGACTCGCGCTCGATCTTCCGCACAGGGGTTTGCAGGTGGATCTTGCCGTTGAAATCGCGAGTGATGGCCTCGACATACATTCTGCTCCCACCGGTGACAGTGCGCCAGGGATGGTGCCCGGTGATACCGAGCAGGCCGTGGTTCTGCATGAACTCGAGGAGGGATTTGGCTGGGAATTGATGGATATCACCGGTGCCGGATGACCAGATTGCCGCGGCCATGGGGATGAGGTAATGCCGCGCAAACGCATCGCTGAACCGGTTCTCGCGGAGGAAATCCGCAAGCGTACTCTCGGCGGACATGCCCTTTGCGAGCAGCGCATGCGCCAGGCGATTGAACCGCGGGATGTCGACCAGCATGCGCCAGAACTGTGGGCGAACCAGATTCCGCTTCTGCGCGAACAATCCCCCCAATCCGGTCCCGGAATACTCGAGATCACAGGCTTCGCAACGGACCGCGAACGACATGTCACTGTGCTGTGTCTCCACGCCGAGGAAATGAAACAGCCGCACGAGGTTGGGATAGGTGGTCTCGTTGTAGACGATGAACCCCGTATCGACCGGCGTCGTCGTCGATTCATGGGCCACATCCACGGTATGGGTGTGACCTCCGACATAGTCTTCCTTTTCGAAGACCTCGATATCGTACTTCTGTTGAAGCAACCAAGCGGAGGCCAGACCCGAGATACCGGTCCCGATAACCGCAAGCGATTCGCGCATAGCGTACTCCGATCTGTAGGGGGGGGAGATCACGAGGTCGCCGCATTGAGGATTTGAATTTCCGGAGTCTTAATGAATTGGAAGTGCCCATGTCATCATGAAAATGGGCAGGGCAAAGGTTGTCCGAAAAGGAAGCCGCTTTTCCAACCTGACCTCTCCATCCGGATCCGGGGATTCTCGCGCAGAGGCGCAGAGCCGCCAAGGCGTTTTCGAGCCGGCCAAGGGGTGGGTGGGGGCACTGCCATGATCCAACCTTTATTTGAGGAATTAGATTCGAAGATGGAGCAATAGCGAAAGCGAAACCGGGGTTCGAAATCGAAACCGGGGTTCGAAATCGAAATCGGGATCGGGGTCGGGGTCGGGGTCGGGATCGCTATCGGAATCGATTACCAATTGCATGAACAAACACTCGCTTGTTCGCACCCCCACCCGTTTCTCCCCTTCGTGTCTTCCAAGTCCCCTTTTCCCTTCCCAAACCCTTCATCCCCCCCTTCCCAAACCCTTTCTCCCCGACCTTTCCCTGGAAGTTTCAGGGGCCTGGGTTACAATGTTGTGCCGTGGAGGAACCGCGGCAGAGAGCGCTGCGCGGGAGCAACTGCCTGGAAGGGACGATGGATGATGAATCGCGAATGGATGGAATTGGTACGGACGGCGATCCGCGAGGACGTGGGTGCGGGAGACGTCACCTCAATAGCGACCTTACCGGCTGGGTTGACCGGCCAGGGGCGGATTGAGGCCAGGCAGTCCTTGGTCATTGCTGGGGTTGAGATCGCCGCCGCGGTGTTTCAAGAGATCGATCCTGGGCTCGAACTTCTACTGGAATGTACCGACGGCGACCAGCTCGAGGCCGGGGATCGGGTGATGACGATTCGCGGGTCTGCGATATCGCTCCTGACCGCGGAGCGTACCGCCCTGAATTTCCTGCAACACCTGTCGGGGATCGCGACGACCACGCGCAGTTATGTCGAGCAGGTGGCGGGGACGGGAGTGGCGATCCTGGATACGCGCAAGACGGTGCCGGGACTGCGAACCCTTGCCAAGTACGCGGTTCGGGTCGGGGGGGGACGAAACCACCGTATTGGATTGTTTGACCAGGTCCTGATCAAGGACAACCATCTCGCGATGGCGCCGGCGGGTGGCGAGCATCCGGTTGCCTGGGCGGTACGCCGGGCCAAGGCGGATTATCCAGAACTGGTGGTCGAGGTTGAGGTCGAGGCTCCGGAAACCGCTGAAATCGCCGCGGCTGCGGGTGCAGACATCATTCTATTGGACAACATGGACTGTGCGACATTGCGGGAATCGGTCCGACGGGTGGCGGGACGGTCGCAGACCGAGGCATCTGGAGGGGTGGATCTGACGACGGTGCGTGCCATCGCCGAGACTGGGGTCGACATGATTTCGGTCGGTGCCTTGACCCACTCGATCCGCGCCGCTGATCTCGCCATGGAGATCGACACACGGAGCGGGGCATGACCAACCATCGGTTGAGCTGGATGGATCTCGATCCGGATCGGATTCGGGCACCGTTCGAGGCCGGTCAGGTGGGGCATCAAGTGCTGGTGTTTACCGAGACTTCCTCTACGATCGATGTAGCGCGGAGGGTCGCGAAGGATCCGACTTCCGCGGGGACGGTCATTGTGGCTGACCACCAGACCGCGGGCCGCGGGCGGCATGGGCGGGACTGGCATTCCCCGGCTGGAAGTGGGCTCTGGGTATCGGCGATCCTGGATCTGGACGAGTCGGCATCCGGTGTCTGTTCACGTTGCGGATGGCTCTCGATCTTGATGACGATGTCGATCATCGAGGCATTGCGCCAGCTCGGTTGGGTGGCACTGGGCGTGCGCTGGCCGAACGATGTAGTGGATCAGGCGCGTGGCCGGAAGTTATGCGGCGCGCTCGCGGAGGTATTGGAGGGCGTACAGCAAGGGTCGGGTTTGCGCCGAGCGATCCTCAGTTTTGGATTGAACGTAGATCACGCCCAATCGGACGAGTTCCCGGAGGATGTCCGCGCCTCAGCGGTCTCCTTGCGGATCCTCGCGCAGGAGGCGGGGCTGGAATGTGACCGAACCCGTGCTGAAATCCTGATTCAGATCCTACACCGGTTAAACGGCTTGCTCACCAACCCGCCGAAGGAATGGATGCCTTACTGGTCGCGGTATTCGGTACTGGACGGTGCCATGGTACAGGTGCGCAGTGGCGGGCGGGAATGGCAGGGCCAGGCGATCGGATTGGAGCGGGACGGCAGCCTGGTGATGCGGCTATCAGGCGGAAGGCAAAAGACCTTTCAGAGTGGTGACGTGGATTTTCTGCGACCGCTTCCCGGGGGGCAGCCATGAGGGCGAAAGGCGCGCCACCGGCTGAGGACCACTGGCTGCTCTTGGATGCCGGGAACTCAACGGTCAAACTCTATTGCTGGCCTGAGGCACTGCCTGCGCCGTATCTGGTAAGCGTGGTGGCCGCCCATGAATGGCGAACCTCGCCAGCCCGGGAGCGGTCCGACGTGATCGAATGGGAAGGACTGGTTCGCGGATGGCTGAGCCACAGTGCCGCGCACTGTCTCGGACTTGTCTGGTCGAGCGTGGTCCGACCGGTCACCGCGATGATGGAGGACATGATTGATTCACTCGTGACAGAGCCGATTTCGAGGGTGCCGTTATTTCGGGTGGACCATCGGGCCGCCCTAGGCTATGCGCTGGACTATCCCCGGCCGGAGACGATTGGTGCGGACCGTCTGGCCTGTCTATCGGGCCTGCTCGCCACAGGTCTAGGGTTGGAACAGAGGTACCGCATAGCCGTTGATCTCGGGACGGCCGTAACGGTGGATGGCCTCGAGGTTGGGACGCCCTTTGCGGGCGGGTGCATTGCGATTGGGTTGAGTGCCTCAGTGGAGAGCCTTCGCAGAACTGCGCCAGACCTGCCCCCGGTCGTCTTGCCGGGGGAGGAGGATGCAAGAAGGATCGCAGGGATTGGGAATTCGACAGAGTCCGCTATTATGGCTGGGCTCCTCTGGGGCGCAGCCGGCCAGGTTGCGGCCTTGGTTCGGCAGCGGATGGCGGCATGGGGATGTCTCGGCAGGGAGGTCGAAGTCGTATTGACAGGTGGAGATGCCCCGCGAATGGAGCCATATATAAGGGATTTGCTATCCGGGCTCGTGGAATCCCCGCAGCTCGTCCTAGACCGCGATCTTCTCTGTCGCGGGCTGCGATCGATCGGGCGGCGCGCGGTACGGCTGGGCAGGATTTGAAGAGCGAGGTTTGAAGCGGGCGGTGTGGGAGGTGGGCAGGGTGCTGCAGTCAATGCTTTCACACATGCCGGAAAGAAGGGGACCATGAATCGGATCGAGAGGTGTTTCCAGCAATTAAAGCAGCAGGGGCGAAAGGGATTTGTGGCCTATATCGGCGCGGGCGACCCCACACTCGACGTGACGGTGGACCTCGTGATCGCGCTGGCAGATGCTGGGGCGGATGTGGTGGAACTTGGGGTGCCTTTCTCCGATCCCCTAGCGGACGGCCTGGTCAACCAGTTGTCGGCGCAGCGGGCATTGGAGGCTGGAGCGGACGTGCCGGGAGTATTGCGTGCGATCCAACAAATCCGCGCCCGTGGATGCGAGGTGCCGATCTGTTTCTTCACTTATTTCAACCCCATCTATCATTATGGCCTGGAAAGGTTTGCGCAAGACGCATCCTCAGCCGGTGCGGACGGTATTCTCACGCTTGACGTGCCGGTAGAGGAGGGCAGCGAGTATGTGAAGCCGTTTCGTGAAAACGGATTGTCGACCATATTCCTGATCGCACCGACGAGCTCGGATGAACGGATTGCCAAGATCGTCGAGCGGACCTCAGGTTTCATCTATTACGTATCCCGCGCGGGCGTGACGGGAGAACGTACCGAATTGGCCGTTGGTGTGAAGGAACAGATCGAGCGAGTCCGTCGTCACAGCGGCCTTCCCATTGCGGTTGGGTTTGGTGTCTCCACGCCTGAGCAGGCGCGATTGACGGCCTCAATGGGCGATGCGGTTGTGGTCGGTAGCGCCATTGTTCGCCACATCGCAGAGGGCGACGGCAGCGCGGAGCATGTTGCGGCGGTTGCGGAATTTGTTCGGACCCTCGCCGATGCGGCGCACGCGTCCGAGCCGACGCAGTGAGCCCTGCCGGCAGAGGTGTTGAGGCAGCCTATTCACTGATCAACCCGCAAGACGACTGGACCGCGGCTGAACCTTGGAACTGATTGGCATGCATGAAGGTATGGGTATGAGCGGACAGAATGCACATGGATACGCCTTGGTGATGGCCGGTGGGAGCGGACTGCGTTTCTGGCCGAAAAGTCGACGTTCACGTCCGAAGCAGCTCTTACGGATCACCGGTGGACAAACGATGATTGAGCAGACGCTCGATCGCATCTCGCCGCTTTTTGCCCCAGAGCACATCCTCATCGTGACCAACTCGGAGTATGCGAATGCGGTTCGTGAGCTTTGCCCGGCGGTACCGTCGGAGAACGTGATCGGCGAGCCGTTCGGGCGCGACACGTGGGCATGCGTCGGACTGGCGGCGGCCTGGGTCCGCGCCCGCGATCCGGAGGGCGTCATCGGCGTGGTCTCAGCTGATCACGTGATCCACAACCGAGACGGATTTGCGGCGTGCTTCCATGACATCCTCGCGCTGGTCGCCCAACGCGACTGCCTGATGACGATAGGCGTCACGCCTGAGCATCCGGCGACCGGCTATGGCTATATCCAGATCGGGGACCGGCTTACGAGTACTCCTGGTCAGACCCGGTTCCATGAGGTCCTTCGCTTTCATGAGAAACCGACGCAATCGGAGGCCGAGGGGTATCTTGCAAGCGGTGATTTTCTTTGGAACGCCGGCACCTTTGCCTGGTCGTGCGCCTCCATCTGGGCTGCGATGGAGGCCCACACCCCAGAGCTTTTCCAGGCGGCTGTGCGTTTCGAGCATGCCTTCGCAGCCGGTGCCTCCCAGGATGCGCTCGACGAGGTGTTGAAGGAGGAGTACGGCCGGCTCGACAAACGGCCTGTGGACAAGGCGATCATGCAGCCGGCGAACAATGTGGTGATGGCCCGGGCCGACTTCGATTGGGATGACGTCGGCGCATTTCCCTCTCTCGACAAGCATTTCCCTCACGACGAGCAGGGAAATCTCGTTCAGGACGTGATCTTCGCGCAGGTTGACTGCAAGGATTGCATCGTCCTCGGCGAATCCTCCGAGACCGATCCATTATTGATCGGCGGGATCGGCCTGGAGGGGATGATGATCGTACGCACGCCGGACGCGATCTTGGTTTGTCCCAAGGATCGGGCCCAGGATATCAAAAAATTGGCCGATCAGATCGGGCGGAAGCCGGGGCTGGAGCGATGGACGTAAACGAACATGACACACATCGGGAGGTACTCCCCGGGCGCCTTCTCGGCATCGACTACGGCGAGGTCCGGGTCGGTCTGGCGATCAGTGACGAAGGCCAGGTCATAGCCACATCGATCGGCGCCATTCATAACAAGAACCACTCGCAACTGGTCAAGGAAATCGCGCAGATCATCCGTGACCGTAAGGTGGTCGGTGTGGTACTCGGGTTGCCCTTGAACATGAAAGGGACCGAGGGGCCGATGGCCTTTAATGTGCGCGATTTCCGCTCGCGTCTCGAGCTGGGACTGGATCCACCACTGCCGATCTCACTGATGGACGAGCGCTGGAGCAGCCAGGCAGCATTGCGGGTGCTGCGCGAGGGCTCCGTCCGCGGGCGGAAGCAGCGGCAGAAGGTCGATCAGCTCTCCGCGCAGATCATGCTCCAGACCTATCTCGACCGCAATCGCCCCTTTGTGGAAGAGGAGTGGGAGTGAGTGTGCGTCTGAATCGGTATGCGATGCGGGTGGCGTATGATGGCACGGAATACGCCGGGTGGCAGATTCAGCCGAACGCCCTAGCGATCCAAGAGGTGCTGGAGTCGCGATTGGCCAAGATTTTTAATGCGGAGATCCGCATCCACGGGGCGGGCCGGACCGATGCCGGTGTGCATGCGCGTGGGCAGGTCTGCCATTTTGACGCGGAGGCAGTGCGTTTTCCCGCGGGAATCCGCCATGCTATGAACGGCATGCTACCAACCGCCATCCGAGTGCTGCACGCCTGGAAGGCAGCCCCGCGGTTTCATTCCAGGGTCAGCGCCGTTGGAAAGCATTACCGCTACGTGCTCCACACAGGCGCGGTGGTATCGCCGTTTCAGGGCAGGTGGGTGTGGCATGTGCCAAGCCTGAGCGATCCCGAGGGGATGGCGCAGGCGGCGGAGCGCCTGATCGGTACCCACGATTTCCTCAGTTTTTCGGTCAATCCCAAGCGTGTTGTGGAGAGCACGGTCTGCACCCTGCACGCATGCGCCGTGTCACGATCGCTCCGCGACCCGAACCGCATTCTGATCGACCTGGTCGGTGATCGTTTCCTCTACAAGATGGTGCGCTCCATCGTCGGCACCCTGGTGCGCGTCGGGCAAGGGCGAGCGCAGCCCGATTGCGTGGCCGCGATCCTGGCGGCACGCAACCGTTCCGCTGCGGCCCAAACCGCACCGCCTCAAGGCTTGTGCATGTGGCGCGTCCTCTATCCACCTCGCGAGCCTGCGGCCTATGCCGAGCGACTGGTGCATGCCGCGGCGAGAGATTGAACACGCCGAAGCGTTGAACCGGCTTGCACCGATTGGCAGTCTATGGATTCTCGCACGCCCCCTCCCGGAATCACAGGTGCGCAACGAAAAGGTAGCCGTATTCTCAACCTGACCTCCCCATTCGGACCCGGAAAGCCTCCCGCAGAGGGCGCGGTGACGTTTTCGAGCAACCTATCGGGGTGGGTAGGTTCCATGCTCTGCAGCCTACTTTTTTGGGTTTTTTTCAGTTGTACCGATTCAGTAGACCAAGGCAGTTGTTGAAAACGGCTCCGATGCTAGTTTCTTTTCCCCCTCCCAATACACCTCTGCCCTCTGCGCCCTTTGCGATCTCTGCGGGATACCTCCCCATCCGGATCCTGAGACCTTTTTGGACAACCGCTAGCGAGAGGTTTTCAGGCACGCGTAGACGGGCGCCGAGGTGGGGCATTATTCATTGTTCCGCCTGCTCCATCAAAGGGCGGGGAGCTGTTCGGCAATCAATCTGATCCGCCTTGGTCTAGGTGGTCTTTGGCTATTGTTGCCGAAACCGCCGCCAACGCTTCCGTGGCAAAGATCAATGGGTATGCCTGTTCGGAGTACCAGAGCTTAGAGAAATAGAGGCCGATGGCCGCCGGTTCAGGCGCGAGTGGGTCTGGCAGGTTGTGGATCAGCCAGCCGATGCCCTTGGAGAGTTCTGGACATACGGGGCCGCGGGCGAGTGCGGAAATGGCCAGGGCGGTCTCCTCGATGGTTCCTTCCGCGCCGGGTCCGCCACCCCAGGCGCCGTCGGGGCATTGGGCCGCTTGCAGCCAGGCTCGGCCGCGCTGGATGGCATGAGTTACCGCCGGTGGGGGATCAGGGATGGCGTGGAGTGCGAGGAGGACACGTGCGGTGCCGTAGGTTGGGTTGGTCTGATCGGATGTGGATTGGCATCCGAACCAGAGCGGAAGCCAGTAGCCATTGGGGGCCTGAGCCTTCAGGAGGGATGCGACCGCGTCCTCGATCGCGCGCAAGACCTGTGGTTGGAAATCGTGCGGTTGGTGAGGCTGCCACCGGATCCAGGCGCGCAGGGCGTGTGCGGTCAGGTCGGGGCAGCTGCGATCAAACGGCAACCGCCCCCAGCCGCGGCAGAAGGTGGGAATTCCGCCGTCCCGATTTTGGAGGCCGATCAACCAGGCCATGCCGTTGCGGGCGGCGGACAACACCTCGGGATCGTCGAGCGGTCCCAAGGCCGCCAGGGCGAGAAGCGCGCCGGCCGTGTCGTCCGCGTCGGGGACCGCTCCGGGCAGATCGGTCCAGCCCCAACCGCCTGGTTCGGCTTGGGTGAATGGGTGCACGGTTTTAAACTGGCATTGGAGGAGGCGGCTGCGGGCGTCGTTTCGGCGGGGTTCAGGTAGGGCGTCCAAGCCGTTGGGATGGGCGAGTGCCTGAATGGAGAGTGTCGTGAGCCAGGTTGCCAGGTTGGTGTCGATCGGCCAGCTGCCGTCGGTGCGCCGGTTGGAACGTAAGAATGCGTGTGCTTGGGTGGTGACGGGTGCCTTGGAGAAACCTGCGGCAGCCAAGCTCATGGCCACGAAAGCGGTCAGGGGTGCGGCCTCGAGGAAGCCGCCGTTGCTCGGCTGGAGTTTGGCGAGGTGAACGAGCAGGCGTGGTGCGAGGCAATCGCGCAGTCGCCGCAGGGGTAGGTTCCAGGTGGGCCGGTGATGGTGGCGGACCAAGCCGATGGCGATCAGGGCTGGGAGTGCGTAGCTGACGACGGGGAGCCGGATCCAACGATAGAACCGATGTGGCAGCGCGGCCAGTTCGAAGGGTAGTTGTGGGACATGCCGCCATGGCTGGTCTGCCTGGAGCCGGCCCATGATGGCGCAGCAGGTCAGGATGGGGACCGAGAACGTGCGGTCACTTCCGTAGGCCTGGAGGATGGCGCGTGCGAGGGTAGGTCCGTTCAGTGGCGTGTGGAGCCAAGCGTTCAAATATTGCTCGGCACGCCGTTCGAATTCTGTGATGGCGGCGCCCTTGCCGGCGGCCAGGGCGCACCAGGCCAGGAGTGTGGTGCTTGGGTTGCTGGGCGATTGCGGGGTATCGCCCCAGCCGCCATCGCTGTTCTGGTGCAGGCACAGCCAGTCGAGTCCGCTTTGAACCAGGGGGAGGTCCGCCTGTTCAGCGAGTTGATTGAGTGCGCAGACCGCGACCGCGGTGGAAAGCGCGCTGCTGGAGAGCCGGCCGCGAACCCAGAACCCGGGTTCTGCCTGGGCGAGCAAGGCGGTCTGGAGCCGGCTCAAGGCCATATCCAGCTCATTATGTGTGGGATGATTTGGCATCATGCTTAGCGGCTCAGGTCAAGGTTGGCGTGCGTGCGCCTGAGGCCGATGGCCTCAGGCAAGAGGTCGGGGATCGGTCCGTCGCCAGTGTCCGATCCCGGCATGGAGTTGTCACCCATTTGTTCGGCCATATCCGGAGCTTCGAATGTGTCGATAGAGATAGGATGGGCATACAGCCTGATCTCACTGATCACCTTTAGAAGACACGATATCCTACCAGAATTGGAGCGGAAATATCTCCATCGGGATCGATTCCGATCGTGACGCCTACGGAAAACAGAATGAGTTCATTCACCAACCACCGGCTTTATGTGACGGCGGAAACCGGGTCAGTGGCAGGGGTTAGGACCTTGCATGCAAACCTTTCGACTCTGCGGGAAGGAGATCGGGTCCGTCGTACGTGCATCAATCCCTTCGGGCGAAGTGCAGGTGGTGATGGCGGCAGACTCGTGTTTATTCCCGGCTCCCGTTTCGACTGGGGGCTCCCGCCAGAGGTCGTCCGAAAAGGTATCCGCTTTCCCAAACAGGCTTTTCCATCCGGACCCTTAGAGCCTCGCGCAGAGGACGCGGTGGTGTTTTCGACCTGGCTAGAGGTCGTTGGAAAAAGTCAATGGCGAAGCAAGATCGGGCTCGCTATCGGTCTCGGTATCGAAAGGACGCGTGAGGAGATTCGGACATGGGAAACCGGGTACCGCAACCGTATTATTGCGGTGTTGACACAACTCGGCCGTGAAGTTTGAGCAGTCTATGAGGGCCAGGTGCCAACCAGAACAGGAATCGATTCCGATCCCGATTCCGACCC
>CALLYA010000420.1 GCA_937875495.1 uncultured Verrucomicrobiota bacterium | reverse complement strand
AACACCGCCCCCACCGAGTTCCGCTCCGCGGCGTGAATCACCCTCGCCCGCAACCGAGACAGACATTCCACGGAACACGTCCCGCGTTCGAGTCCCCACGGACAGCGATAGCAGGATGGATACGGAAGATGCTCGACAAACCCACCGAGCTGGTCCAGAAACCGCCGCCGGAAGAGCCTGCCCGATGTGGCATTCAGTGCACCATAGCCCAATCCGTGATAACCGCCCGAGAACGCCAATACCCCGCGTCGACTGGTCGCGATCCGCGCCGTCTTCAACGCTGCCTCCACCGCATCCGATCCGGAAAGACCGAAAACCACTCGCGCCATTCCCGGCGGTCCGAGCTCAATCAGACGCTCCGCCAGCTCTACCTTCACCCGCGGCGGATGAACATCCCCCATCCCATGCATCAGGTCTGCAGCCTGCCGCTGCATCGCGTCCACAAGCCGAGGATGCGCATGCCCCCAGCCCGCAACCCCGAACGCAGAGGTCAGATCCACAAACCGATTGCCATCCACATCCCAAACATTCACCCCGCGGGCCGCTTCCCACACCAGCGGGAACGAGGCGCCTACATAGGTCGTGTCCGGACTCTCCACACGCGCCAGACGTTGTAACCACACGTGCGATTTCGGGCCCGGCACGCGAGTGACCATCAGCGGTTCCTCTGCGTTGATCTCCGCTCCAGGCATGATTTTTGTGTCCTTCCTTGCCGCTCTCGGCCCAGCCTCAAACGCCGCGCTGATCCGGCGGCCAAACCACCTTGTGCAGCTGGATCTGGAAGCGAACCCCTAACCGTTCCTCCAGGATCCATTCGACCAAGACCTGCGGCTCGATCAGCCCGAATACCGGTGAAAAAAGTACGGCGCCCACACGCTCATTCAATCGATGCTCTCGGGTTCGATCCCGCGCCCATTCAAAATCCGCGCGGTCGCCGATCACAAACTTCACCTCGTCCTTGCGCCGTAACAGGGCGACGTTGGGCCAGTAATTGGAATCCATCTCACCACTGCTCGGACACTTGAAATCCAGAATGACATGAACCCGAGGATCGACCTCCTCAATCGAAATCGAGCCGCTGGTCTCCAAGAGGACCACCGCCCCCATGTCGCAAAGCCGCGTCATGAGCGGGTAAACCCCACGCTGCAACAGCGGCTCGCCACCCGTGACCTCAACACAATCCAGGCCATGCTCCGCAGCCAACGCGAGCACCTCCTCCATCGATGCGCGACGTCCCCCGTGAAAGGCGTACTCTGTATCACAGAAAGAACAGCGTAAATGACAGCCGGCCAATCGGATAAAGGTGCACGGAATCCCCACCCAGGTGGATTCTCCCTGGATGCTCCGGTAGGTCTCGTATAGGACGAGCCCAGGCGGGTCCCCCTCCGGACCTGCGGGCCGCGGAGTTTGTGTTGGACGTGACTTCGGCATAAATTCCTAAACTATCCTATGATTGTGGGTCTCGAAACTGCAGAAACCTGGAAATTGCTTTCTTGACAATTTCTAAGCTTCCATTCAGACCATACTTGATCCTGCCCCAAAATCATGCGATAAACCCTTGTGTTCGCCGGGAAACACTCCCGATTCCTTATACGTGGGTGGTGACCGACGAAAGCCGATTCTGGCAAACGCGCTTAGGATGCATTCAAATCGGCGGGAAGGGAGGGATAGAGAGAATCGAATGCCGTGAAGCATCCAAGGAAGTGATGAAGATAAATCCGGCGTTTTACGCCAATGGCTCGAGCAGCGCGGGTATGGCTGCACGGAAGGTGTGTGCCGAGAGGAATCGTTCCGAACGGGAGCAACTTCCGAAAATATGCCCGGTTTCCCGCGAGGATGGGAAACCGAACAAACGAGTGGTTGCGGTCATGTGCTCCTCCGGATGGGCCGGAGGACCGTCTGAAGACCGGCCATCCTGATCTTTGATAACTCTGGTTGTACGAAGTACCGCAGGATGAACCGATCCCTGGGGCAAATCCGGATGCACCGGTTTGCACCATGAGGCGATCCGCGGGTCCGGGTCTCGAACCGGGTTCGTCAGCGAAGATCGACACGGCTTTTTTAGAGCCGATAGCATCGATCTGCCATGGGCTGCCGATTCCCCCCCGGAGTCGTATGGATACGTGGCGCCACTCCATGGTCGAAATCAACCGACACATTCAGTGCCAGAGACGATCTCGACCGTAAGTAGGAGAGCCAAGATCCGTGATTAGGAACTCATTGGTTCAGTACACTGCTGCGATCGTGGCAGGGCTTTCACGCCTGCGCCCACACCATCCAGCGGTAGCTCATCATAGCGAAGACAGTACCATCACCTCCCGACAGGACGGCCTCGATAAAGGCTCTATCGGTGGCGACGGCGGCTCGTCTTCTTATCGTTCCGTCGAGGTGCGCGGGCATCTCACGGTGAACTTCTAGATGCACAATAAACCGCCCGATCCCAGCAATGGGATCAGGCGGCTATAACAGGACATCCCCTCCGGACAATCGTCCGGTAGGGGATGTTTTTTTTGCGTGTACCGGCATGAGGAAGAGTCCAAATCCTCTCCAGCCTCAACCACAAAACACATACCATCGTGAAAAAACAGGAAACTTGACCGATCTGACCAATCTGACCAATCTGACCAATCTGACCAATCCGACCGATCCGCAATCCGATTACTTCGACCCCCGCCGCCTGTGAATAAACCTGTGGAAAAGCGCCACACCCTGTGAATAACCCTGGGGAAAGAATGGGGACAATTCGGGCTCACCCGCCGGAAGCCCCGGCCGAGCCAGGTCTGGTGTCGACACGCTCACTGGAGCGCCCATCCATCGCAGGTTCCGTACCCAGACCATTGTTCGGCACACGCAGCTGTACCACCGCAGCAATCAGAAAACAGAACACCGACAGCAACAAGACCACCGTGGTGTAAAACGGCACATGCCGCTTCATCATGCTCAGCCGCTTCGCAGGCAGCGTCTGAATCAGTAAAATCAACGTGATCAATGCCCAAATGCCGGTTTTGACCTGCAAAAGTGTGTGCACCTTCGGCTCCATCCCACCCGCGCCGAGGAACCAGAGCAGCCCCCCAGACACAGCAATCATCAACAGCGCCAACCAGAGCCAAATGCGCGTCCGGCGGCGGGCATACTTCCGAGCATCCGTGAATCGCTCCCCCAATGTGTCGGCATACGGCAGGAAAACCAGCCTGAAAAAAACCAGGCTCCCAACCACCAACACAATGCTGAATAGGTGAACCATCCGGATCACCACCCCAAACGCCTCGCTCTCCAACAGAAAATGCCGGATCTCATTCATCGCTGTTTCGCCTTCCAAACTCCATCAGTTCAGAGCCACACCCTTCTCGCCCCTGATTTCCCACAGGCCTCACTGCTCGGCAGCTAGAGGTCGCCCGATATTGCAGCTGCGTTCCCCAACCGCCCTCCCCATTCCCATCCGGAGAGCCTCGCGCAGAGGCGCGGTGGCGTTTTCGACCTGCCTATGGGGTCGGTTGATTCCACGTTCTGCCTCCTACCTTTTTAGGGGATCCTTTAAGATATACCGTTTCAGGACGCCTCGTCTTCCTCGTACCCGTACCTGCGCCCTCTGCGGGAGTCCTCCCCATCCGAACCCGGAGCACTTTCGTTGTGGCCCAATGGCCTATTCGGACTGTCCTTAGATCGTGAAGAGCATTTCCGCGTAGGTCGGCATGGGCCAGAGCTCTTTGGGCACGAGTGTCTCGAGCTGATCGACCGGTTGGCGGAGGGCTTTCATCGCGGCGAGTATGTCCGAGGACGAACCGTTCATCGCCTCCTCGAGGGCCTTGATGGCGCTCAGCGTGCTTTCGGTGAGCTTGCAGACTGTGCCCAGCAGTTCGCGCTGGCCATCGGCCTTGCATTCGCATTCCACGAGTCCGCGGAGGGTGGTGACCAACGCGCTCTGGTATTCGATGGCGGCGGGAACGACCAAGGTTCGCGCCATTTTGAGTGCGACGCGCGCCTCAATGGCGACTGTCTCCTTGTACTGTTCCTCGTAGATATTGTTCCGCGAGGTGGTCTCTGCGTAGGTCAGGACCCCGTAGCGGTTGAACATTTCGGCTTCCTGGGCGGAGCGTGCGGCTGCGATCGCGGCCTCGGTATCGCGCAGATTGGGCAACCCGCGACGTTCGGCTTCGGCCTGCCAGGCAATGTTGTACCCGTCGCCGTTGAAGAGGATGCGTTTATGCGTCTTCACGATCTGCTGCAGGATGGCCTGGAGCGCCTCATTGAAGTCCTGGCCGGCCTGAATTTCCTCTTCGAGCTGGGTGCAGATCTGGTCGAGCGCCTCAGCGACGATGGTGTTCAGGACGATATTCGGGCCGGCGCAGCTCTGGTTTGCGCCGGGAGCGCGGAACTCGAATTTATTGCCGGTGAAGGCGAACGGGCTGGTGCGGTTACGATCGGTGGTGTCCTTGGGCAGGGGCGGGATGGAATCGACGCCCAGCTCCATGGTTTCTGCCTTGCGCGATGACTTGACGGCGCCGGACTCGATCTGTTCGATGATCTCGGTGAGCTGTTCACCGAGGTAGATGGAGAGGATGGCGGGCGGGGCTTCATTTGCGCCGAGGCGGTGGTCGTTTCCGGCGGACGCGACGGCAGCGCGCAGCATGCCGGCGTGGGTGTCGACGGCCTTGATGAGCGCGCAGATGATGGTCAGGAATTTCGCGTTTTCGTGCGGGCTGTCGCCGGGTGCGAGCCAGTTTTTGCCGTCGGGACCGATGATGGACCAGTTGTTGTGCTTGCCCGAGCCGTTGACGCCTTCAAACGGCTTTTCGTGCAGCAGGCAGACGAACCCGTGGCGTTCGGCGACACGCTTGAGTGTCTCCATCGTGATCATGTTGTGATCGACGGCGAGGTTCTGTTCTTCGAACACCGGTGCGACCTCGAACTGTGCGGGGCAGACCTCGTTGTGGCGTGTCTTTGAGGGGATGCCCAGGGACCAAAGCTCCCGATCGAGGTCCTCCATGAAGGCCATGACCCGTGGCTTGATGGAGCCGAAATAGTGGTCTTCCATCTGCTGGTGCTTAGCGGGGACGCAGCCGAACAGGGTGCGTCCGGTCTGGATCAGATCGAGGCGTTGTTCAAAGTAGGATTGATCGATCAGGAAGTATTCCTGTTCTGCGCCCAGGGTGGCGTAGGCCCGGCGGTTGTCGGTAGGAATGCCGAAGAGCCGGGCGGTACGACACACCTGCTTGGAGAGTGCGGCTGCGGAGCGCAACAACGGGGTCTTTTTGTCGAGGGCAACGCCGGTATAGGAGTAGAAGGCGGTCGGGATGCAGAGGGTCGCGCCGTTCTCGCCTTCCTTGATGAAGGCGGGCGAGGTGGGATCCCACGCGGTATAGCCGCGGGCTTCGAACGTGGCGCGCAGACCGCCGGAGGGGAAGCTGGAGGCGTCCGGTTCGCCCTTGATCAGCTCCTTGCCCGAGAATTTCAGGAGCACGCCGCCTTCGGAATCGGGTTCGATGAAGGAGTCGTGCTTTTCGGCGGTGGTCCCGGTGAGCGGCTGGAACCAGTGGGTGAAGTGAGTAGCGCCTTTGGCGACGGCCCAATTCTTCATCGCATCGGCGACTTCGTCGGCGATGGAGGGATCGATGGTTCTACCCTCGCGCGCAGTGGCGGTAAGCGATTCGAACGCCTTGTCGGTAAGGTAGTTACGCATTGTCTTCAGGCTGAAGACATTCTTGCCGAAATACTCGGTCACTGATTGCTCGCGCCCAGCACCATCACTCATTGGAGGTCCCCTTGGGTTCACCGTGCTTCTGTCGTTCGGTTCTTTCTGCAGACTGCATTCACCGAATGAGGTGAGAATGTCTTTGAGGCACGGTGCATCCGCAAGTGAGCAAGCCGGGCGATCGGCTAGAAATTATCACCTGTCCCAAGGGGGCGAACCCAGATATTGCGGTAGCGGACCGGATTGTTGTGATCCTGGAGTTCGATGAACACCTCGGGGGCATGGGGCGGACCGTATTTCGCCAGGGACTTCCATGGAACGATTGATGAGATCCCGTCGGTCACGCCTTCGAACTCATAACGGTTCTGAATGACGACGCCGTTGTGGAGCACGGTGATGACGGCCTTCTTGACGAGTCGGCCCTGTTCGTCCCAGCGCGGCGATTCGAAAATGATGTCATAGGTCTGCCACTCGCCGGCGGGTTTGGAAGCGTTGACCAGGGGCGGGGACTGACCGTAGATGGCGCCTGCCTGGCCGTCGGGGTAGGACTTCGCGCGGTAGGAGTCGAGCACTTGAACCTCGTACAGGCCGTTGATCAGGATGCCGCTGTTTCCGCGGCCCTGACCGGAGCCACGGGGAGGCACGGGCGATGCCCACTCGACGTGCAATTGGAAGTCCGCCCAGGTATCGATGGTGCGGATCCCGCCGCCGGGCTGGGTCTCGATGAAACCGTTCCGCAGCTTCCATTGTGGCTCC
>CALLYA010000419.1 GCA_937875495.1 uncultured Verrucomicrobiota bacterium | reverse complement strand
CGGAGCCGTTTTCAACAACTGCCTTGGTCAACTGAATCGGTATCACTGAAAATGCACCCTCCAAAAGTAGGCTGCAGACCATGGAACCTACCCACCCCCATGGCCGGCTCGAAAACGCCACCGCGCCCTCTGCGCCCTCTGCGGGAGACTCTCCGGATCCGGGAAAAATGTCTGGGGACGATCGCCCCACCGGTTATTTGTTTGTTGGGTAGCAAACCGCCAGCATCAGGAGGCCAGGCCATGGAACAGCGCAAGCTCCGGAACCTGTTCCGCAAAACCGGACTCAATCCACGCATCCTGCTGCCGATGCTTTTTTGGGCCATAGGCAGCCACATCGGCACCGCCGAGCCGGTCGTTAATTCCACGCTCCGCCCCAACGTCGATCAGCTCTCCCGCTACCACGCCTCCGGCGAGCTGACCACCGCCGTCGAGGTCAGCTCCGGCAAGCTCACCGGACCCTTCTTCACCATCCCCGCCGGCGGTTCGAATCAGTGCTGGATATTCAGAGTCGGTCATAACGCCAGTGACATCACCGATTCCACAGCCAAGGGCGTGCAGATCAAATTGGAGGGCGAACACCACTGCTTCCACGAAGGCGAGAATTCGCCCAATCTCCTCCCACTCATCCACAGCACCCCTCCCGTCGATATCGCCAACGGCGCAAACGCCTCAATTTCGGTCTGGGGCGGCGTCTCACACCCAGGCAGGAAACACTTCGACTATTACACCGTCCACCAGTGGGCAACCGTCAAAGTCCTAGGTCAGACGCTCAATCTCGGTCTCGAAGACGCCGTCGTTGAAGCACTCCATCAAATCGATGACCCCGGATGGGAACCGGCCGGGGAGACCGTCGGTATCACTGAAGATCTTGGCGCCGTCATCACATACCTGGCCGATACACGCCGCCTGCGGTTCACGCTCCCCGCCATTACCGTCCTGGATTCCCAGGGCGGCGGCTCCGGCGGAATCGCACCCGACTACGCCGCCGATCCCGTCCTACGCGCACCCTTGATCCTTTCCGAAGTCGCTGTCCCCACAAATCCGGATTCCCAAGGCTGGTACCACACCGGCGCCGGCTCCGTCTCGCTCCTCGATCCAGAAGGCGCATTCAACCTGCATGCCAATTTCCGGCAGCTCAGGATCCGCACACAGCAGCACGATAGCGGTCCGACAAGCGAAGGTACCGCCCGGCTCATGGAAGGCGCCCTCGTTTTCGATGGCACGGGATACGCCCCCGATCATCCGGAAGGCTCGTTTCTCAACCGCTTCATCGAAACCAATCTCCTCCATAACGGTCTCGAGAAACCCCTGGAATACTCCCTCGGCCTGAGGTTCCAGACCAGCCAGGATCTCATCGCCGCGACCGACGGGTTCACACGCGATGCCCAGGAAATTCCCTGCAATGTCTTCGTCTGCCTCCTGCGCAATCCCGACCAGGAACCCGAGCCCGAAGGCCTCAGAATCCAACGGTTCGAACCGATCGGCGGCAACCAGGTCCGGCTCCAGTGGAACGATCCTCTACCCGTCATGATCGAGTTCTCCCCCTGGAGCAGCAATGCAGACACAGGCTGGCTCGATTGGCAGGAACTCGAAGGCCCCGTCGAGGGCGGCGAATGGAGCGGACTCCTCCCCGCTGGGCCCAACGCCGGCCTCCTCCGCCTCAGGTCCGTTCAAACCGACCAAGAGTAGCCAGAGGTCGTCCGAATAGGTCGCCGCTCTTCCAACCCGACCTCTCCATTTCCATCCGGAGAGCCCTCCCGCACTCCATCAGCTCAGCCCGTCCTCCCCATCCCCATCCGGAGATTCTCGCGCAGAGGCGCAGAGGCGCGGTGGCGTTTTCGACCTGGCCATGGGGGTGGGTAGGTCCATGCTCTGATCCGAACCTTTTTAGAGGGGGTTTTTGGGGTTATCCGCTGCCCGCTGTCCAAGGCAGTTGCAGAAAGCATACTCAACAGTTCCGCATTCCCTGTCCTCCCTATTCCCCCCCTCTGCGCCTCTGCGCGAGTCCTCCCCTTCCCCGTCCGCTCGGTCATGATGACCTTTTCCGTGGGGCTCCAGCTCAGGCGGGCCTGCGGAGATTCCTTGTCCCATTCCCTGGCCGTTGCTAATCTCCCCCCATTCGCGCGCTCGGTTATCATAGAAAACAGCTTATCCCCGAAGGAATCCCGACCATGGCCGAAATTGACGAAACCACGCAAGCCCCACGCCCGCCCTTCTGGCGCTCCATCGGTCCCGCCCTGATCACTGCGTGCGTCGTCATGGGCCCAGGCAGCCTCCTGATCAGCGCGAACGTCGGCGCCACACACCGGTACCAGCTGCTCTGGCTCCTCCTGATCACAGGCATCTGCATGGGGACCTATGTCACCATGGCAGCCCGCATCGGCGTGGTCGGCGGCGCCAGCATATGCACCCTCCTCGCACAGAAGGTCAATCGCACCTTCGCAGCCGTCATCGGGATCAACCTCTTTCTCATCTGCTCCGCATTCCAGTTCTCCAATAACCTCGCCTTCGTCGCGGCCTCAGAAACGCTGGTCCCCAAACTCAATACCACTCTCATGCTGGTCGTGCTCAATGTGGCCATCATCACCTTCCTCTTCGCCGCCAAACAGGTCTACCACTTCCTCGAACGCAGCATGAAAATCATGGTCGGGCTCATGGTCTTCTGCTTCCTGCTGAACCTCGTGATCGCCAAACCCAACCTGCTCGGCATCCTCCAGGGATTCATCCCCAGCCTGCCGGAATCTATTACCTTCGGCATCCCCAAAAAGGTCGACGGGACGATCATCGATCCCATGATCCTTATCGCATCCCTCCTCGGTACCACCTTCTCCGTCGCCGCCGCCTTCTACCAGGGTAACCTCGTGCTCGAGAAGGGCTGGACCATTAAGGACTATAAGAACGGGATCGGCGACTCCATCATCGGCGTCTCCGTCCTCACAGGCATCAGCGCCATCATCATGATCACCACCGCCACCGTCATCTACGGCAAGCCCGCCGATGACATCGGCGTCCTCGCCCAGTCTCTGCGCCCCCTCCTCGGCTCCACCGCGCATATCTTCTTCTGTATCGGACTCCTCGCCGTCGCTATGAACCCGTTCCTGATCAATGCCATGATCGGCGGCGGTATCCTCGCAGACGGCCTCGGCAAACCCGCCCGACTGAGCGACCGTTGGCCACGCATCTTCACCGTCTGCGTCCTGCTCATCGGTATGCTCGTCGCCCTGCTCGCCCTGCGCACCGGCGAAAAACCGGTCTCACTCATCATCTTCGGCCAGGCGCTCACCGTGATCGGTAACCCACTCATGGCCGGCACCATGCTCTGGCTCGCCAATCGCAAGGATATCATGGGCGACAAACGCAACGGCCCCATCCATAACGCCCTGGGCATCCTCGGCTTCCTCCTCGTCCTCGCCATGGCCATCCGCGTCCTCCTCCGCCTCGCGCTCCAGTTCTCCAGCTAGGTCGCGGCA
>CALLYA010000418.1 GCA_937875495.1 uncultured Verrucomicrobiota bacterium | reverse complement strand
CGATCCGACCGATCCGACCGATCCGACCGATCCGACCGATCCGACCGATCCGACCTCCGACCTCGCCTGAGGCTCTGGCCTCAGGCTTCCGGCCGCAAGGCCGGACCTCCAGCAGGCCGTGCGGCCGTGAACATCTCAAAAAAGTGCCGCAGCTTGGCCTCGTTCTCCTGCCATTCCCGCTGCGGTTCCGAGCCGGCAACGATCCCGTTGCCGGCAAACAGGTCCAGTGTGTTGCCGCGGATCAGGCCGGAGCGTATGCCGACCGCGAACTCGGCCGCGTCACGGGTCAGCCACCCGATCGGACCCGCATACCACCCCCGGGCGAACGCCTCTAGTTCGCGAATCGCGGCCATCGCCAATTGCCGCGGAGAGCCGCCGACCGCGGGCGTCGGATGCAAACGCTCGAGTAGGACCCGATCCCGCACGCCCTCAAGCAGCTCGCCTTGGATCCGGGTGTACAGGTGCTGCACATGCGCCAGCTTCATCAGCTCCTCCTGTGCCACGACCTCGCATCCCGTGCAGAGCCCCGCCAGGACCGCCTGCAAAAACTCCACCACCTGCCGGTGCTCGACCAGCTCCTTCTGGTTCGATTGCAGGAGATCGCCGTAATAGGAATCGACCTGCTGCGAATCCCCCCGGGGACGCGTGCCGGCCAGTGCCTCGGTCCAAATGCGCCGACCCTCCCGGCGATAGAGCCGTTCCGGTGTCGCGCCGAAGAAGGCGGAACCGGGCTCGAACATAAAGGCAAAATGATACAGCCCCCGCGTCGCCACCATCGACCGCGCGGGCAACAGCGCTGGGTGCATACCACCCGCCATCGCAATCCGCGCCTTACGTGCAAGCACCACCTTGGTCAGGCCATCCGGGCTGAATCGTTTCAGCGCCGCCGCAACCATCGCCTCCCAGACCTCACGGTTCGGCTGATCGGTTCGCATGACCAGCTGGGGCAACTCCGGCGGCATCAAGGCCACATCCCCCAACCGCAACCGTTTCAGCGCACTTTCAATCCCCTGCATCAATTCCTGCTCGCCCCCCGCAACGGGGTGCAGAAAATGGACCGATAGGACCGAGCCGACGGTATCGGTCGAAAGCTCGAATTGCGGGAGGATGAAGCGCAGGGAACCGAAGGCCGCCCAATCAAGGTCGGCTGGACTCCGTGGATCAAAGGCAAGCCCACCGAAGAGCCTGGGACCGTTCGGGGCGGATTCGATCAGGCGCAGCAACGCATCCAGCTCGGCATCCGTTCTGGCCTCGGCTACCGCCCCGATCGCAGCGATCACATGCTGCGCATCCCGGCTCGACCAAAGGACCTGCGGCAATGTAGCTTCCTGGAGCAGGAGGCGGACCGGATCCGTGCGCGGAACCGCAAGACTCAGCCGCAACGGAGTGCCGGGCCGGGTGTCACCCCGGGCAAGGCGCTCCTCAATGAGCCGAGGCAATGTCTGAGCTGGTTGCACGTAGAAAGGTCCTGTTGTAGAGGCGGCATCCGGCCGCTTTCCTCTTATTCCTGCCGCTTGGCTTGACTCATCAAAGAGAAGGTGGTCTTCAGATCGTGTGTGCACACACAATAAGAGTGCTCTATATACGACATGTATTCGGCCAGCCGCAAACCACCCGCCGTCGTCGTTTCTCATGCCCTTCACCGCAAACGCGGGAACCATCTGTTCACCGGCGCGACCATAAGACGAGCTGAAAATGGACCACCAGGAAGCACAAGCGATTTGGGCGGAGTGCATCGTCGAGGAGCTGACCCGATGCGGCGTTCGCCACTTTGTGATCGCGCCCGGCTCACGCAGCACACCGCTCACCGCCGCGATCGCGCGGACCCACCAGCCGATTGAGCGCACGCTCTGTCATGACGAACGGGCAGCCGGCTTCCTCGCGCTCGGCAGCGCGCGCAGCACCGGCACGCCCGCTGCCGTGGTCTGTACCTCGGGCACCGCCGTCGCCAACTTAGCTCCGGCAACCATTGAGGCCGACCAAGATCGTGTTTCGATGCTGCTCCTGACGGCCGACCGCCCCCCTGAGCTGCGCGACACCCGCGCCAACCAGACCATCACCCAACCAGGGATCTTCGGCGCCGCCGCACGCTGGGCGGTGGACGTGCCCGCTCCGGATCCCGCCATCGATCCCGCATACCTCCTCACCACGATCGATCAGGCCGTCTTCCGCAGCCGTTACCCGGATCCCGGCCCGGTGCACCTCAATTGCATGCTCCGGGAACCGCTCGCCCCGCCCCAAACACGCAGCTCACGCCCGGCAGGCCTCGAATCGTGGTCCGCCTGCGGCGCCCCATGGACCACATACCACCTGCCGCAATCGCTCCCCTGCGCGCCCGATCCAGGTCCGATGAGGGCTGCACTGGAAGGGACCGAAGAACTGCTGGTCTTGCTCGGGCGCAGTCCCCGCCGCCTGTCTCCGACCGAGCGCCAAGCCATTGAAGATTTCTGCACCAACGGCCCATACCCGGTCTGGGCTGACATCAACGCGGGCGTCGCCCCCCCAGGCGCGGTGCAGCATTTCGACTTACTGCTGCGCGAACCAGGGGTCCGCGAACGCCTCCGGAAGGTCGGCCTACTCCACCTCGGCGGCCCGATGCTGTCCAAGCAATTGCTCGATTTCCTCCAGCACGAGCACTCCGGGCCGTATATCCAGGTCGATACCCACGCATGGCGGCAGGACCCTGCACACCGTGTGACCCATCGCTTCATCGGCGAGCCTGTCGCCCTGCTCCAGGCCATGACCGACCGCGCCTGGCCGGGTCCGCGGTCGATGGCGTTACAGGCGGAGCTGCGCGGCCTTGCAGATCGGGTCGAGGGCAAGCTGCACGCATGCCTGATGGACAACCTGAGCGAGCCTGCCCTGGCCCGCGTCCTGACCGAAGTCATCCCCCCCGGACATCTCCTGTTCTCCGGCAACAGCATGCCGATTCGTGACCTCGATCACTTCGCCGCCGGGCGGCCTGACATGCCGCCCGTCCTTGCCAACCGTGGGGCCAGCGGGATCGACGGCAACCTCGCGACCGCACTGGGGATCGCGCTCGGCGGCGGGGTTTCCACCACCGCACTGCTTGGGGATCTCGCGCTCCTGCACGACATCGGTTCGCTGGCCACATGCGCCGCACAACAGCACACACTCGAGCAACGGGGACTCGCCTTCGTCCTGATCGTGGTCAACAACCACGGCGGCGGGATCTTTTCCTTCCTGCCCATTGCCGGGCAGGCCGATCTGCTGACCCCCTACTTCGACACGCCGCACACACACGAGTTCCGGCATGCTGCGCCCCTTTTCGGACTGCATTGCAGCACACCCAGCACCCTCGAGCAGTTCAGGGCCGACTACCTGGCCGCTTGCCGTATCCCAGGGGCACACATCATCGAGGTCCAAACCGATCGCGCCGAGAACCTCCGCATTCACCAGGACATCTACGCGGCAGTGGAGACGGTCCTGAGCACATAGACCGACCAGCCCAGCGCATGCCGGATCGGCCGGCTCAACGCTTCAACCCTTGAGCCTCTATCAGTTGCAGCGCAAGCAAGCGGAAGGAATGGCGGTCGAGCTTACCACCCCGCATCGGCGGCTCATCCGGCCAGGGCAGGCAGTAGTCCGGCACCTTGAACCGGGCGATCCTTTCCTTCAGCCGTGCACATAAGGCCGGCAGATCGATCGGGATTCCATGGTAAAACCGGACGAATACCGCGGGACGATGCCCGAATTCCTCGTCCGGGACCGGGACCACCAGCGCCTCGATCACGCCCGGCAGCTCCATGATCGCGCTCTCCACCTCCTCGGGCGAGATGTTCTCCCCGCCGGAGATGAACATGTTGTCCTCGCGCCCGAGCAAGTGCAGGTACCCGGCCTCGTCGAGAATGCCGAGATCACCGGTCCGATACCACTCGGGTGCGGGCTGATCGATCACCCCGCGATCCAGGCTCAGGATGCGGCTGAAGAGAGTATCGCCTCCGACCCAGATGCAGCCGGCATCATCGATCTTCAACCGTCGATGCCGCAGCAGCCGACCTCCGGTATACCAGTGTTCCGCACTGTCATGCAGCGCGGTGGTCGTGATCTGTGAGCCCATCTCCGAGGAGCCGTAGGTCGTATAGAGCGGGAGGTCCAGGGCGATGCACTCGCCGATGAGCGATGTGGGCGAAGGCGCACCACCCAGCAAAATCGCCTTCAAGCACTTGAGACGCGCGACCAGCTCCGGCTCCAAGCACCAACGCATCAGCTGCGTCGGCACGACCGAAATGTGCGTCAAATCCGTGCACTTTCGAATCGCAGGCTCGGGCCGGTCACAGAGGCGGAGCGCACCCCCTCCGAGCAGCGCGCGAAACAGGATGGCGAGTCCGCCCACATGGAAGAACGCGAGCGAGGCGAGCCAAGTATCGCCCGGACCAAACGGGAGATTCTCGTTCGAGCCCGCTGCGTTCAGGAAATGGCTCTCCAACCGGTGCTCAACCGCCTTGGGTACCCCCGTCGAACCGGTCGTGAACAGAATTGTCGCAGGTCGGTCCATGTCCGGCAGGGGAAACGGTTCCAACTCCGCGACCGCCTGCCCGACCAGCTGTCCGTGTACCACCGGCGGCATCGGGCGTACCGGTATTCCGCGGATGACGGGGCCCCAATCGGCCGCGCATTCGGTGAAGACGGCCTGACATTCGAGCAATCCAAGCAGCTCCGAAGCCTGCGCGGTGGGCCAGCGCCGATTGATGAGCACCGCCACGAACCCGCGCGCCCAGAGCGCCCAGAGCAGAAAGAGATAAGCGAGCGAGTTCCGTGCGTACACCCCCACCCGTGCACCGGGATCCAGCGCAAGCCGATCCACCTCCTGCGCGGCCCGCGCGGCCTGGGCGAAAAAACTCCGGCAGTCCACCCGCCAGCCATCGCCCCTGACCAATACTTGGTCCGCCGGCAGCCTTTGAAGTATGTCTTGGAATTCGCTCATGGCGTACCCGCTTTCCGCTGATCGCCCGTTTCATCCACCCCCATGGCCCATCACCGCATCCGGAGGCAGCCAACCTCCCGGGGGTGGCATACGCACCGCCGCTTCAAAACTCTTGCCCAGATCCATCCATCAATGACCAGACCGGGCGCTTCTAAGATGTCGTCCGAGAAGTAATCAGAGGTGCCGAGGCCCATGGCGCGCGAGCCCGAACCGTGCAGCCAGCAGGCACGCGCCAGGTTGCGCAGGCCGACCCCCGATTCGAAACAACTGGTGACAATCCACTGCACACCCGCTCGGTCAGCCCATCGGATGCTGCGCTCCAGCGCCGGCATTCCATTTAAAAGGGCCGGCTTGAGGATGATCGCGCGCAACCCGCGCGGCGGGACCGCTTCCATCACCGGCGCACGCGCACGCGCACGCAGGGTCTCGTCCCAGGCATACCCCAGCCCGGTCCCCTCATAAAAACGCTCCAGCTCCGAAGGCGCCTGCAGTGGCTCCTCGATGTACTCAATCCCCAGCCCTTCAACGGCGCGGCCGAACTGGATCGCCTCAGACAGGCTCCATGCGCGATTGGCATCCAGCCTCAGCCGTACCCCATCCCCGACCTCAGATCGAAGCGCTTTCAACGCAGCCACCTCCGTCTGCCATGTCATCCCGGCAGCCCGCCCGCCCACTTTCACCTTCAACGTACCACATCCACTCCGAATTTTATCGAATGCTACTTTGGGGTCAGCCCCCAGGGTGAATAGGCCGTTGATACTGACCCTGGCATCACGCCACGCCGCAGTGGATTCACCGGCCAGGCGCCAGTCGTCCAAGGCGGTGTCGAGACCCCAACGGACCGATGGGGCCAACGACGAAAGACATGACACCAGCCGTTGGGCATCGGTTCCATGGGCCCGCATCCATTCGGCGGCCTGCATGATCTGCCCCCAGGCGTGGTCCAGGGATTCCGCATGCAGCCCCGGCAGCGGCGCAACATCTCCCCAACCGATACGGCCGTCAGGCGACGCAATGCGGACCAGAAACCCTCTGCGCTGGTTGATCAGCAGGTGGCGACCGACCGGGAGCGGCACGCGACAGGGCAATGCGTATTCCCACGCGGCGAGGCGCAGGTGGGGAAGCACGGGGAGTACCTCCCCCCAGGGACTGGGCAGATGCTGGAGCATCGATCACCTCATGCGCTTGCGAACAAGCGGGATCGTGTGGATACGCCCATGCTGCGGGCTCAGCCGGGGGTCGGCCGGCCGGTACAAATGGTGCGGATCGCCTCCGGCAACGGAATCTTTCTACCGGCGCCGTCGATCGCCACCTGAACGACCCGCGCCTTGGCCAGCAGCGCGTCGTCGCGCAGTCCACGCAGCTCGTACTCGAAGGTCACGCTCGAATTCCCCGGCCGTGCATCGATCAAGTCAATCCGGATCGGGGTTCCAGTGCGCATGGGGAGGAAGTAATCCGCCTCGACATGCACGATCGGCAGAAGGAACTCGCGCGTGTCGAGAATGCGCCCGATGTCCACGCCGAAGGCCTCACAGAACGCCTCCCAGGCCTCGTGCACCAGCTCGAAGAGCCGGCCGTAAAAGATGATTCCGGCGGCATCCGTGTGGTAGAGACGCACCATGGTCTCATGGCTGAACAGGGGTGGTTTGCGATTCATCAGTCCGTCTCGATTCAATTCAGGGCCTAAGGCTGCCGCGGGAACTTCGAAAAATCGGGCGACCGCTTCTCGAGCCACGCGTTGCGGCCCTCCTGGGCCTCCTCTGTCTGGTAGAAGAGCATCGTCGCACAGCCGGCCAGCGCCTGCAGCCCGGCCTGGCCGTCACAATCCGCATTGAGTGCGGCCTTCAGGCAGCGGATCGCGGTCGGTGAATTCTGTAGGATCTCGCGACACCAGCGCACCGTCTCGGGCTCCAGCTCGCCGAGCGGGACAACCGCGTTGACCAGGCCCATCCGCAAGGCCTCACGCGCGCTGTATTGGCGGCAGAGAAACCAGATCTCACGCGCGATCTTCTGGCCGACGATGCGGGACATGTAACTGGCGCCGAACCCGCCGTCGAAGGAGCCGACCCGAGGACCGGTCTGCCCGAATACGGCGTTGTCCGCGGCAATGGTGAGGTCGCAAACCAGATGGAGCACATGCCCACCGCCGATGGCATAGCCGGCGACCATCGCGATCACCGGCTTCGGGCAGTTGCGGATCTGCAGCTGAAGGTCCAGCACGTTCAGACGGTGCACGCCGTCGTTGTCTTTGTATCCGGAATCGCCGCGGACCTTCTGGTCGCCGCCGGAACAGAACGCGCGCTCGCCCTCGCCGGTCAGGATGATCACGCCGATCTCGGGATCCTCGTGCGCGTCTTTCAATGCGTCCGACATCTCGCGGACCGTCAGTGGTCGAAACGCATTCCTGACATGAGGCCGATTGATCGTGATCTTCGCGATCCCCTCACCTTTGTCATACAGAATGTCGGTGAATTCCCCCGCCGGTTGCCAGTTAATCATCGGATCCCTCCACTTCCTGCAAGAACTCCAGAACGATTCGGGCCAAGGCGGCCGGTCGCTGGATATGCACACTGTGACCGCATTGAGAGACCGGTTCAAACCGGATCGTAGGATTCAGCTCAGATAGCCTGCGGCCGATCGCACAATATTTCTCGTCCTCCGCTCCGGCCACGAAAAGCGTGGGCGGGCGGGTGATATCGGTCAGCTGCGACCAGAGCCAGGGCGTGCGGCCGGGCGAGAGTCGGCGCAGGATCTCACCCAGCGCATGCGGATCGTTTCGCAGCCGCATCTGCAACAGCCGCGGCAACGCGGGATCCCGTTGTAACGAGCCGAAGATCGGCAACCGGTACCAGTACTCCAGAAACCGGGCGAGCCCTTCCGTCTCTAAACGCAGTGCCAGCGCGTCGTCCGCGTCGGCACGCTCCCGTCGCGCTTCTGCCTCGGCGATCCCGGGGCTGGCCGATTCCAAAACCACAGCCGCAAACCGCTCCGGCTGAGCCGTCAAAAGGTTCATCGCGACCCGCCCGCCGAGCGAATAGCCCCAGAGATGCCCCGCTGAAACCCCGACTCGATCCAGGACGTCGATTACGAGTCCGCACGTGGTTCCCATCGCGCACGCACCCCATTCCTCCGGCAACCTGCTGGCACCATGCCCCGGCAGATCGATCACCAGGCAGCGAAACCGCGACTCCAGCCGGGAGAGCAGCGGCGCCCACTCCGCTCCGCTGCCCATAAACCCGTGCAGCAATACCAGCCACGGCCGCTCCGCCGCACCGGAGATGCGGAAGTTGAGCAGCAATGCACGCTGGGAATGATCGCCGAAGGTGCTCATGAACCACCGGCAGCACGAAAACGTTGAACCAACGGTGTCAGCTCCAGCGGCGCAAACGGCAGATCGTACGCCTCGCGCGGGCCATGCGCATAGGCCACCCAGAGCCGAAAGGCCGTCGCGTCATACACCACGTTCATCACGTTGGACCCGCGCGTGGCGATCTGCCGTGCGGTCGCCATCAGCGCCTCCGCATCCAACCGCCCGTGCCGCGCCTGCAGCCCAGGGAACGCACCCCTGCCCTCGTCGTTATAAACGACACACTCCAACACCCGCGGGGCGAACTCGTCCTCGGAATCGTTGTCCCGCCAGACAATCACCCGCTCCCCCTCGGCAGCCGCCGCATCGGTCCGCAGCTTGATCGCACGTGCTGGAGGCGTGCCGGCGCCGAAGACATAGTGGTAACGCTTGGTCGCCGGCAGCGCGTGAAACGCGGTCAGCAGCGCATCCAGATCACGCATGTCGTACAAGAAGCTCCGGAAGAAGGTCGTAAAATGCGGGGCATGCAGGTTGTACGGCATCTCACGCGCCGGTGAATCGCCCATCTCAGAGAGGACGATCCCCGCCTCGTTCATGCCGGTGTGTGCACCGCAAAAGCCGGCAAAGGCCGGGTTCACATGCGCCACCCCACGGTCCGGAACGTACACAACCACCACAGGGAAATCGTGCGCCCCGATCTCCAGCTGCCAGTCCAGGTCACGCGTCTGATAGAGATGCCCGTCGGCCGTCGCATCGCCCCAGGCAGCCACACTACTGCACGAATAGGGCGCCAGCAGCGGTACCACATGGACCTGTTGCAGCAGCGTCACCGGCACACCGGCACCCGCCGCGAGTCCCAGCAGCTCCTGCTCAACCCGGTCGTCCGTGTAGGCCGATGTGATCCGCCAAACCGCGTCCAGCTCCTCCGATGACACGTCCATCGCCTGCTTGAATCGCTCGAGAACGAGCGGGACGAACGCTTCGATCTCCTCACGCATCAGGCGCCCGTATTGATACCCCATCTCATACGGCGTGCCGCCGACCACGACAACCGGGATTGCGCGCGCGCCCTGGGCAAGACTGAAGCGATGCCCCCGCCCGCCCGTTGAATCGAACGGCGTCGTGCGAATGCGCGGATCCGTCGCCGACGCGAATCCACCGGCTGCGAGCGCCTCCGGTTTCTCCAGCGCAACCGCTGATTCCGCATGCGCCACGCCCACGTGGAGTCCGCTGGTACAGACCAGCACGGACCCCATCCAGCAGACCCCAAGGAGCCCAGACCACCATGATTCCCTTCGCATGCCCACCCTTCCCCTCTCCCCGCCCCAGCCACCCTTCTAATCTCGCTCCGCCACCCAGCGGAACCCGGTCGCCTCAAAATGCTCGGCATCCCGCTCGATCGCCTCCATGAGCCGCTGCATCAGGTGCTGATGCTCCGTACCAACGCCGACCGCATACGGCTGCCGCGCCACGGCATCCTCGAGTCCCAGGGAAAGGACCTCGGCCTTGCCCTCGATCTGGCTCGTGTTCGCCTGGTAGACAATCACCGCGTCCAGGGAGCCGGTCCGCAACTGGTTCACCAACATATCCGCCGTCGGCGTCTGCGACCGGACGTTCTCCATGATCGCTGCATAAAGTCCGTGCTTCTCCAACAGCGCCTTGGTCAACGCACCGAGGGCGCTCTGCTCGGCATTCGTCACGCCGAGTCGCAGCCCCGGACGCGTCAGATCGTGAGCCGAGCGGATCCCCAGCGGATTCGCCTTCGCCACCACAAGGACCATATCGGTCTCCGAGAGATCGACTGAATCGAGAAAGAGATCCGCCACCTGGGTCATGAATGAAACATCGCAAGAGAAATAGGCATCCGGCCGCTGACCCGCCTTCATCTGGGCGACCAGGATCCCGCAGCCGTTGTAGACGCGATTGATCGTGCAGCCCTCGCGCTGCTCAAACGCGATAATCGTCGGCTCCACCGCCACGCGATTCACGCCGCCGCTGAATAACGTCGCCTCGGGCACGTCCGCCCATAGATCACCCGCAACCGGGGTATAACCATGGCGCGCAAACAGCGGCAGCCCGCGGTCGCGCGCGGCCAGGTAGCGCGCGAAGTGCAGCGCGCGCGTCGGCTGCTCACTCGACTCGAGGACACCCACCCCAATTTGTTGCTCGCCCGCCGCCTCCCAGTCGGTGACCCGGATCCCCTCCAGCTCCGGGTACTGCGCGACCGTGGCGTCCCAGAGCACCGCGGCATCGATCGTGCCCAGCTTAAGATCGTTCGCGATCTCCGTCACGGTCGGTTTCGTGACCACCGCCTTGGCCTCAAGCTCTGCCCAGTGCCCCGAGCGCATTAGCATTGCCTGCACCAGAGTGCCGATCGCAGTCGCGTCCGGGTTGGCCAATGCAACCGCAAGCTCCGGCTCAAGCAGGTCCGCCACGCCGGTCACCCCCTTAGGATTGCCTTTACCGACCGCGATCACCGGGAGCATTCGAGCCAGCGGCAGGATCTCCCGGACCAGTCCGCGCCCCCGCGCACGCTCCAGATAACTCCGGTCGCCGGCGAGATAGAGGTCACCGCGACGCGCAACCTGCAGATTGCTCAGGAGCGTGCCCGAGCCGCCATACTGAATCTGAACGGGGATCCCGTACTCGGCGGTATACGCCTTCGCCGCCTCCTCGACCGGCGGTTGAATCCCAGCCGCACAGTAGAGCACCAAGCCCGCACGATCACCGGCACCCGAGGTCCCCGGCCGCTGCTGCAACTGAAGCATCCAGGCGAAGCCGAGGATGACGAGAAGAGAAAGTACCGCTGTCGTTTTAGCCCAGTTCATAGAAAACCCATATCGCAGGTTGAGTCCAAGATCCGATTATTTTCCACCTTTGACCCGCAGATGTGGAAAATCGAAATCGAAATCGAAATCGAAATCGAAATCGAAATCGGGATCGAAATCGAAATCGAAATCGGGATCGAAATCGAAATCGGGATCGGGATCGGGGGAAATCGATAGGATCGAGGGAATCGAGGAAATCGAGGGAATCGAGGGAATCGGAATGGCAAACCCGATTCGGCATGGTTCGTTCGGGATCAAAACGTCCGCACCCCGCCACCCCACCAATGGCCTTCGGCTAGTACACCGCCAAACCCCACCCACAACGGACCTCCATCGCGCAGCCCGACTTCGCGTGCTGCGGCGCGTGGGGCTGAGGCCCCCGCGCGAGGGCAGAGGTCGG
>CALLYA010000417.1 GCA_937875495.1 uncultured Verrucomicrobiota bacterium | reverse complement strand
AATGTCTTGCCACAGAGGTCTCAGAGAACACAGAGGCGCAAGCCATTTCCCATCTGATATTACCCCGGCTGAAGTGCGGGCCGTCCCGCCGATGGCAAAAGGAAGAATCTCTCTGTGAACTCTGTGCCCTCTGTAGCCCATCCCGGTTCCGCCTTCCCACTGGGTCGAATGCCATCCTCCTACGAAAGCTTCTCACAAAGCTTGCAAGGGGGGGGGATCAATGGTTATCTTCGAACAGAATCATGCAGTGTTGAGGGGGCCTAACGTTTCTTTTAACTGGGTTCCTCACCCTGACTAACCTCCTTGGCGTTAGCCCCCTCACTCTCACGGGGCGGGACGGTGTTTGTACCGTCCCGCCCCCTTTTTGTGAAAGGATGCGGAACCGAACCTTTTTGAGGTTCCGAGTTTCCTCTCCCGAAGAAGTCCGCGATAGTGACGGCGTAACGAAAGGTGGGCGCTGCCCATGGCGATTTTGGAGTACCCATCCGCGATCGCAGGCATGCGCATCCCATTTTTTTGAGAATGGCTAGATGAGGAAAGGACCGCTGATGGAAACCCTCTTTCAACTCGACATCCCAGTCCTGCCCAAGATCGGCTCCGGAAAAGTCCGCGAGATTTTCGACATGGGCGATGAGTTGCTGATCGTTTCTTCCGATCGCGTCTCTGCTTTCGATTGCATCCTGCCCAATCCCATCCCGTTTAAAGGCCCGGTCCTTACCGGGCTGAGTAAGTTCTGGTTCGAGCTGCTGTCCGATGTGGTCCCTCATCACCTCCTCTCCATTCGTGGTGCGGATCTGCCCGACAAGCTGGCCGAGTACCGCACCCTGCTCAATGGGCGATTCATGCTCGTTCGCAAGGCCCGCCCGCTTGCGATCGAGTGCGTGGTGCGTGGATACCTGGCCGGAAGCGGCTGGAAGGACTACACCGCCACCGGCGAGGTCTGCGGCCATAAACTCCCGTCAGGGCTGCGCCAGGCGGAGATCCTCCCGACTCCCATCTTCACCCCGGCAACCAAGGCCACAACCGGCCACGACGAAAACATCACACGCGATCAGGCCGCCAAACTGGTCGGCCAGGCGATCCTTGACCAGGCCGAAACCATCAGCCTCAAGCTCTATAAGCGCGCCTCGGCCTACGCCGCCGAGCGGGGCATCATCCTCGCCGACACCAAATTCGAATTCGGCCTGGACTCTGACGGCACACTCATCTGGATCGATGAGGCTTTCACTCCGGATTCCTCCCGATTCTGGCCCAAGGAGACTTACGAAATCGGGACATCACCGGTCAGCATGGACAAACAATTCGTACGCGATTACCTGGAAGGACTCGACTGGGACAAGACACCTCCAGCGCCCGAACTCCCGCCTTATGTGATCGAAGGGACCACCCAACGCTACCTTGATGCGTATCAGCGGCTGACCGGTATCGCGTTTGCACTGCCGGAGTGATTCGGCGCCTAGCGCCTCGGAGGCCCAGGCCATCATGCAGGCGGATGACGAAATCGATCTTTTCCTCGGACACCTCACCCTGGAGCGTGGACTCTCCCCGCTGACGGCGGAGGCATATGCCGGGGATCTCGCTCAATTCCTTTGCTTTCTGGAGGAGCGCGGGATCACGCGTGTCGATCAAATCCGGCCGAGCCATATCCGGGATTTCCTGGATCATTGCCAAACCCAACAGGAGCTGAGCTCGGCAACCCTCGCCCGCCGGGTCTCCGCGATCCGGGCCTGGATGCATTTTCTGATCGAAATCGGGACTTCCATGCGAATGCCCGATTTCGCTACCGAACGGCCACGTGTCGACCTGCATCTGCCCAAGTACCTTTCCAAGTCGCAGGTGGAAGTCCTGTTGACCGCACCGTTCGCACCGCCTGAATCGCGATTCCCCCACCGGGACCGCGCGATCCTGGAGCTGCTCTACTCCTGCGGTCTGCGTGCGACCGAAATCTGCACCCTGAAAAGCGGTGATATCGACCTGACCTCGCGGTTCCTGCGCTGCTTCGGCAAACGAGGCAAGGAGCGCGTCGTCCCCTTCGGCCCCCAAGCAGCCGAAGCGATCGACCAATACAATAAGAACGAACGTGGGAAGTTATTAAAAAATGGCGAGTGCGTGCAGTGGCTCCTCTCTCATTCGGGTCACCCCCTGCTGCGCAATCAGATCTGGCGGATCGTTCGAGCTGCCGCGCAAAAGGTCCAACTGCCCAATGCTCCGAGCCCGCACGTCTTGCGCCACTCCTTTGCCACACATATGCTCTCCAGCGGAGCCGACCTGCGAAGCCTGCAGGAATTGCTCGGACACGCCAATCTGAATACCACGCAAATCTATGCCCATATTGAGAATCCCGCCCTCCAAAAGGCTCACAACCGGTTTCATCCACGTGCTGCGCGGCCAGGGCAATCAGAGGAGCCTTCATCTTGAGTCAGCATGAGCATCCGCTAGATCCACTGCAGGCAAGATTGTCCCACCAATTCGAAGATCTCACCCTCCTCGAACAGGCATTGGAACATCCGTCGCTGCGCATCGACGGCGAACACCCATCCGCCTACGAACGGCTTGAGTTTTTGGGCGACGCCGTTCTGGAGCTGATCATCAGCGACCACCTGTTCAAGCGATTCCCCAATGTCTCGGAAGGCATGCTCACTCGCATGCGCGCAGCGTTGTCGAACCGCACCTTCCTGCATTCCATCGCCGAAATCATCGATTTGGGCCGGTTTATCAAAGTAGGCAAAGGTGAACGGATTGACTCCGGTCCCTCACGTAAGACGATCCTGGCCGACGCCTGCGAAGCGGTCATCGGGGCGATCTACCTGGACGGCGGTATGGAGGCAGCTCGGAAGTTCATCCTTGAGGAATGGGAGCCATTTGTCGCCACCTCCGCAAGCGAGGGGCGCTGGATGAACCCCAAGGGGCAACTTCAGGAATTGGCGCAGGCCACACTGAAGGTCCATCCGGTCTACAAGATCATCAATGCCGTCGG
>CALLYA010000416.1 GCA_937875495.1 uncultured Verrucomicrobiota bacterium | reverse complement strand
GACGGATCGGACGGATCGGACGGATCGGACGGATCGGCAACCATTGCCTGGAGGCAACGCATGATGGACGTGCTTATGACGCCCTTCTCCAGGCTCTCAATCTCCTTGGCGTCTTGGCGGTTCATCTAATGGGGGCGGCCCTTGGCGGATGAACTGTCCACTTGGATTCGATTCGGTCAGCGGGATGCGTGAAGGCAGGGGAATCCAACCGCCAAGACGCCAAGAGCGCCAAGGGGGGAGGGGGACGCTACGGTGGTAAATGACCTGAGCGGGCCAGGTGCCAACCAGGGCAGGGATTCCGATTTCGATTTCGACCATGATCTGGCTGATCGGACGGATCGGCCACCATTGCCTGGAGGCAACGCATGATGGACGTGCCTATGACGCCCTTCTCCAGGCTCTCAATCTCCTTGGCGTCCTTGGCGTCTTGGCGGTTCATCTAATGGGGGGCGGCCCTTGGCGGATGAACTGTCCACTTGGATTCGATTCGGTCAGCGGGATGCGTGAAGGCTGGGGGATTCAACCGCCAAGACGCCAAGAGCGCCAAGGGGAGAGGGGGATGTTACGGTGGTAAATGACCTGAGCTGGCCAGGTGCCAACCAGGGCGGGAATCGCCCCCGCCCCCCCGCTGGAATAGACCCAGTGGGGGGAGGTGGTTCGAGGTGTGCTGGGGAGCGAGGAGAGTGCTCAGTCCCAGGAGACTGGGTGCGGCCATGTCAGGCGCAGGGAGTCCTCCCAGGACACGGATTCGACGTGACCATCGACGAAGACCATGTTGGCCCGACCGCGAGTCCAATCCCCGCCGGAGCTGTGAAAGGAGCCGACACAATCGGCAAAGGGCGGCGAGGGGTTCTCCGGGTTGGGGCTTCCGGACACCAGGAGCACGTTGTCATTGAACGGAGCCGTGTTGCGCCCTGCAACGACGATGGGGTTTTCTTCGGTGAAAAACCCGACTTCCGAGGCCGAACGCCGCATGGCGCTTTCTTTGGTGATGGCCTGTGCGTAGTTCCATCCGATTTCCTTCTGGCTGCCGCCCAGATAGCAGTTCATGCTGTACCCGAACTGCGGTTTCATGACGGAATTTCGACCACTGGCGATCTGCGATTTATTACGCTGGGCGAGAGCATCGAAGGTGGGGCAGAGGTGACACCCTTCAGATGGGAAATAAGGCCACATCTGACCGTCCGGCGGGTAATCAGGATTGTGCCAAAGTCCGGCGGGTTTGGATGCTGGATCGCGATGGAGCCACCACCAGGGATAGGGGAACTTCCCGTCGTTGTCATCACGATACATTGTGCCTGCAATGCCATACTGATGCAGGTTCGACACACATTTGGCAGCTTGCCCTTTCTCCTTGGCACGGCTGAGTGCGGGAAGAAGCATGGAGGCCAGGATCGCGATGATTGCGATCACGACCAGGAGTTCGATCAAGGTGAACCCTCGACTCAATATGTTCGTACGTTTCATGACCATGGTTTCCGAGGTAGGGGAATCGTCGGCCGTGGCTTAGGGGCCGATTTTAAATCCACCGATCCGTATGAAATGAGCTATCTCCTGCGGCCGTCGTTCCCGTGCATATCGTATTCGCAGGGTTGACGATGGTCCATCCTATCGATTCGTTTCGTGAAGGCCAAGCAAATAATCAATCCGCGCATTGGCCTAGGTCCTCAACCCTGAACACTCGAATCGAGTTGGACAGGACTGATCCGCCGGGGGCCCTCCTTTCTCACCTGGCGTAATGAGAATCGTTCCAAACCAGTACTCAGCCGGCGGCTGTCTCCGCGGCGGGAAGATCGATATGGACTCTTGTGAAGACACCTTGTGTACTCTCCACCGAGAGCAGCCCCGACTGTTCTTGAACAATGCCGTGACTGACATAGAGACCGAGCCCGGAACGTTTGTGACGGGGATTGGTCGTAAAGAACGGATCGAAAATGTTCGCCAGGATCTCTGCCGGAATTCCGACACCATTGTCTTCTATGGTCAGTCGAACATAGACGGGGTGGGTGTAGGCGCCTGGTTCGCTGTCACCGAGTTGATGGGTGGAATCAAGCTTAGCGAGGTCGGCGAGGGCCGCGCGTTTCAGTTGTTTTGCGGAGATGCTGATGAATCGGTCCTCGGCTGTCTCCGTGCTCTTCTGCTTCAGGGCGTCGCTGGCATTGGCGATCAGATGCATCAAGACCTGCTGCATCGCCTGGCTCTGGCAGCGGACCTGGGGCAGCCCATCCGGCAGATCAACCTGGATTTGGATTTGCTCTCTTTGAAGGCTCATTCCAATCAGGGCCAGGGTCCTATCGACAATGTCGCGGAGCTCGACCAACTGAATTTGCTGCGGTTCTTTCCGTGCGAAGCAGAGCAGGTTGCTGATCGTGGAGGCGACGCGCTCGGTTTCGGTGAGGATTTGTCGTGCGAACTCGGCGAGCGCTTCATCGGTCTCTTGGAGATCGTCGGCGAGGAGCTGTGCGTAATTCATGATCCCGTTGATTGGGTTGTTGATCTCATGCGCGACGCCCTGTGCCAGGGTACTGATTGAATCGAGTTTCTGCACCTGTTGAAAGTGCTTATCCATGATCAGGTCTGCCGTGATGTCTCGTTTGACGGCGACATAGTGGGAGATGTTCCCTTGCTGGTCCAAGACCGGGGTGATGATCGTATCCTCGGTATAGATCGCTCCATCCTTACGCCGATTGACGAAGCGACCATGCCAGGTGTGACCTTGACCGATGGAACTCCACATCTGTTGGAAGAAGCTTTCGGGCACCTGGGTGTTGCGCAGGAAATCCGGGTTTCTGCCCATGGCCTCCTCGCGTGTATATCCGCTGATTTTGGTGAAGGCGGGGTTGGCATATTGGATGATGCCCTCGGCATCACAGATCAGGACGGTATCGGAGACCTGTTCGATGGCTGCCAGCAGCATGGCCATGTCCTCTTTGCAGGGGAAAGGCTCATTGACGGCCTGACGTTTCCCACTTCCGTCTGCCTGTGAGCGTGAGGTCGGCCGGGACTCGACGATCGGGGTGACGGTCAGGAGCATTACGGTCGAGTCGGAGGTAGAGGTGGCCGGGCCCGGAGCGGCTGTCAGGATGGCGGAAATTGGGTCACCGGACGTGGAGAGCAATGAACATTGAATCGAGGCGCATTCGAAGCGACTGAAGGCCGGTTGGAAAGCGGTCAAAAACGGTCCCCTGTCGCGTTCATGGACCCACCCGGAAATCGGCTTGCCCTGCAGACGTTCCAGTCCCTCGTTCAATAGTTTCAGAAGGGTATGATTGGCCTGCAGGATGCGGCCTGAGGGATCGAGGACTGTATACCCGATTGGTGCATAGGCAAACAATTCGGAATCTGCAAGGGGGGTGTTCATGACGATCACATGCCTGTGTCAATGCCTGAGGGGATCGGCACCGTGAGCGAGTAATCGACCCACTCGTCTTCGCGGTTTGTCACGGTCAGTTCTGCGCCTTGGTTTTGTGCGATCCGATAGGCGGCTGCAAGGTTGAGGCCCTGGCTCTGAAGCCGGGAACCGAGAGTAAAGAACGGGTCGAACACCTTGGCGATCGCATCTTCTGGGATGGGATCGCTGTTGTGGCTGACCAGGACCCGGACGGCTTTCCCATCGGACAGAGTATGGGAACGAACTTCTATGGTTTTTGGCGTGGAGTCGGTTCTGGGTGATCGCATGATCAATGCGTCTTTTGCGGATGCGAGCAAGGAGACCAAACAATACCTGAACTCACTGGGATTGAATCGAATAGGAGGCAAATCGTCGGCAATCTCCATGACGAGTGAAATTTGGTTTTCCTTTTGGAATTCGGAACCAAACAACGCGGCTATGGAGCGAGCGACGGAACCGAGGTCAGCCATCCCGAGTTCAGGCATGGACTGCATGGGTTTCAGGATTTGGACGGTCTGAATAATCTCCTTAATCCGGTAACACTCGCAGAGAATCTGCTGGGCGAATTCGAACGCGGAGCTCCCTTGCGGAACCTCCTCCATGATCAATTGCGCATAACTGAGGATCCCCTGCAGCGGATTGCTGATTTCGTGGCCCATCCCGCTTGCCAAAGTACCCAGAGCACTCAGTCGTTGCGCCTGAAACAGCGACTGCTCGGCCATGCGCCTGGCGTTTTCCGCCCTGCGAATACGCAGGAAAGCCTGGACCCGCACGACCAGCTCACGATTCCCGATCGGCCGAGTAAGGTACCCGTCGGAGCCGACTTCCAAGCCTTCGATCTGTTCCTCGGACGAAACCGCCGTTGCGGAGATGAGGACAAAGAAGGTGCTGTTCAGTTCCGGTTCGGATTTCAGCAGTTTACACAGGTCCCGCCCGTCGGCATCGCCGAAATCGACGTCCATCAATACGAGGTCCGGGCGATGGTTCCGGATCATCTCGATGGCCTGGGGACCATCGGCGGCTTCCAGGACCTGATGCCCTTCCTTTCGAAGCAGGCGTCCGGTTGCGGCTCGGATGTCGGCGTCGTCGTCGCAAACGACGATGGTTTCGGGCTGCAAGGCTGAAACAGTTCGATGCCTCGGGAACGAATCAGGTTCACTCATGCGGGAGATCCTCGGGAAGTGGTTGAGCCAGCTCCTGGTCCGAGATGGCGACCAAGGCCGGGATCTGAAGTATCAGCCATTCGAGGAATGGGTATATCTGCCCGAAGGCCTTTCCAGAGAGCTGTGCCCGGCTGATCTCGGCAAACGTATCTAAGTAGGCCGGCCAGTATGTGATTTGAAAACCATGTGCTCGATAGGCACGAAAGACCCAAAGCGCGGTTTCCACGAGCGCGACCGGTTCATAGGCGCGAAACTGGGAGCTCATGAATCGGCAGAAATTGCGGCTGTTGTCCTGCATCATCTCTTGGTTGTCGGGTCCGATCAACCGCTCGAGATCAGGGCGTTGGAGCATCTGCCGGTTCAATTCAGCAGCCAGTGCATCCATCTTCTGCTGGAATTCTTCCGCCGCATCAGCTTGGGGCTGTGCCAATCCGCCTGCACTTCGAATGAGATCATCCCGGTTCATGCCGGCCCTTTCCGAGTGAACGACCCTTTGGGTTGTGGATGGATGGGGAGGATCAGCTCAAAGAAGGAGCCATAACCCCAATTGCTTTGAACTTCAATTCGCCCGCGATGTGCTTCAGCGATCGCGCGAGTGATAGCTAGGCCGAGGCCGGTGCCCCTTTGGGCATGCGATTTCTTTGTTTTTCCTGAGGAGAACGGGGCGAAAAGGGTGGGGAGTTGATCGGCTGGGATTCCGCCGGCTTCGTCTCGGACACCAAGGCGAAACTCCTGCGGATCGTATTGGAGGGAGATCCAAACCGTCTGACCTTCGCGGGAGTGTTCGATAGCATTGCTGACGAGGTTGACGACGGCCTGCTCCACCAGTGAGGGGTCCGCCGATAGAACCACGGCCGATGCCGAGTCATCGACCTTAACCTCGACACCTTTGCGGCGGGCAAGCAGGTCGGTCACCGAACGTACACCGTTCATGACCTCGTGAACGGATACCGACTGGAGTTCCGGCCGAAGCCGTCCGGTTTCGATGATGGAGAGGGTGAGGAATTGGTCGACCAGACGTTCCATACGGGTTGTGGTATCGAGAATGGTCTGGAGGTAAAGCACCTGTTCCTGATTCAGGCTTGAGCCGAGCTCTTCCTGCAGGAATCCGGCATAAGCCAGGACCACACTGATCGGTTTACGCAGGTCGTGGGCGGCCATGCCCAGAAACTGGTTCTTCAGTTTATTGAGTTCCTTGAGCTCTGCATTGGCTTTGTGCAGGCTCCGTCCCAGGTCGGTCAGGTCGCGATTGAGCTCCAGGACCCGGTCCTGCAAGACCTCCATCCCCTCCCAGTCCGGCTTGCCGAGGAGGAGGAATCCGCTGGGATGCCGCCGCACCTCGACACTGAAGCTTTCGATACTGCCCGAAGCGGATTGCAGGTTGATCAAGCGCTTACCGGCAGGTTCTTCCGAGAACTCTTGAAGACGGAACGTACCTGTAAAATCGACCAGGTATCGGTCAAAGTGCTTACCGATGCAATCCTCGCCGAGGTGCAGATTGGCATAGACGTTCCTCTCGCGGATGATCCCTTCCGGGTCGAGGCAGAGGACGAGCATCGGTGCGGTCTGCCAGGCGAACGCGGAAATGTGGTGTTGGAGGTTTGAATCCATCTCAAATACCCCATTCCCGCAGCAGTGTTTCCATCTCGGCGAGGTTGGAAAGAACGGCGGTGCCCTGGATCTCCGCGACGCGTTCCGTTCCTCCCCATCGAAACGCCTGGCCGCCGACCCAGATGGGAGTGTTCGGAAATCCGAGGCGAATGGAGTAGAGGGTGCGAATCAGGGTTTCAAGGTGGAAGCTGATGGTCATCGACATGGCGATGACATCCGGTTGTTTCTCATGGATCAGGGACAGGAGGTCCTTGATCGGGGTGTTGGCCCCGAGAAAGAAGCTGTTCCATCCGTGGAACTCGAAGGTATCGGCGACCATTTTACCTCCGATGTGATGGAATTCATGGGCGACACACGACACGACGGCCGAGTGGTGGGTATGCGGAGCGGCGAACAGCTGGGGGTACACCAGGGTCATCAGGGATTCAGTGAGCGCGGTGGCGAGATGTTCCTTGGCGACGGAGATCCTGCCACGCTCCCAGAGCTCGCCGACTCTATAGAGCGATCTGCCAAAGAGTTCCTCGTAGATCCTGCGAATGGGAAACCGCTGGTCCAAAAGCGTTTCGACTGTGGCCTGGCAATACCGTCGGTCACCCGCCAGGAGAGCGGCGAGATAGTGTTCGTAGGCAGCCTCCGGAATGCCGTCCCCTTCGGGGGAAGAGCCGGGGCGGAGGATCTCAAACTCGTGGTCTTTCGCCTGCTGTTCTGCCATAGGGTAACCCGTTCCCTCTCTATCCAATATACAGCAGCTATTGTGCAAAGGCGGGCGAAAAAGTCCACTTGATTACCGGGATCAACTCCAGTGGGCCTGTGGTGGCGTTGCGGATCGAAGGTCGGGATCGGCCATGCAGGCCGACCCCGGGCACCCGACATCCAGGTACTCGCTAGAGCCCGTCCGAAAAGGTAACCGCATTCTCAACCTGACCTCCCCATCCGGACCCGGAAAGCCTCCCGCAGAGGG
>CALLYA010000415.1 GCA_937875495.1 uncultured Verrucomicrobiota bacterium | reverse complement strand
AAGGAGATTGAGAGCTTGGAGAAGGTCGTCATTGGTGCGTCGATTGGGTATGAATTGCAAGAGCTGGAGCCCCCCCCGAAAAGGCACGCTCCTTCCTGCCTCGCCTCCAGGCATTGGTCGCCGATCTGTCCGATCGAAATCGAAATCGAAATCGGGATCGATCCCTGCCCTGGTTGGCACCTGGCTCTCTGAGTACCGCCCAAAACCTCACTGCCGAGTCGTTCCCCTCTCCCCTTGGCGCTCTTGGCGTCTTGGCGGTTGAATTCCCCTGCCTTCACGCATCCCACTGACGGAATCGAATCCAAGTGGACAGTTCATCCGGCAAGGGCCGACCCCATCAGATGAACCGCCAAGACGCCAAGGACGCCAAGGAGATTGAGAGCTTGGAGAAGGTCGTCATTGGTGCGTCGATTGGGTATGAATGGCAAGAGTCGACTGGAATAGCTGGAGCCCCCCCGAAAAGGCACGCTTCTTCCTGCACCGCCTCCAGGCATTGGTCGCCGATCAGTCCGATCAGTCCGATCTGTCCGATCTGTCCGATCTGTCCGATCGAAATCGGGATCGATCCCTGCCCTGGTTGGCACCTGGCTTTCCTTCACCGCCCAAAACCTCACTGCCGAGTTGGGTCCGCACCGCAACAATACCGTTGCGGCACCCGGTTAAAACCCACCGCGGAAGGGTGCGGTTTTCCCCGTTCCCGCTCACGGCACAAGGCCCTGAACCCCTGGATCTTTTTTCCTCCAGGGGGTATATAGAAGGATGCGAAACCCTTTTGCTATTCGCGATCACCGAAACGGCGGGATTCTCTCCCGCCGCGTGTTCTCACTCGGCCGTATTCTTGGCATTCCGATCGTCATCGACTTCAGCTGGGTCTTCATCTTCGTCCTGATCACTTACTCCATGTATCGGCTCCTATATGGGATTTATCACCCCGTATACGGACAAATCGGAGTGCTGCTGGTAGCGGCTGCAATCGCAGCCATCTATTTCGGATCCATTCTTTTCCATGAATTGGCGCATAGTGTCGTCGCACGCGCCTTTCACGTCCCCATTCTTGGTATCACCCTCTTCCTTTTCGGCGGTGTCGCCAGACTCGGAGCTGAGGTGAAACGCCCCATCGAGGAGTTCCTTGTCGCCGTTGCCGGGCCCCTGGCAAGTTTTCTCCTCGCGCTACTCTTCTGGGTGGTGTCGGAGTTCATTCCTGGAATCCCCATGATCGCGCGCTATGCCGCTTTGATCCTGGCCGCTATCAATCTTGCGCTGGCCATCTTCAATCTCATCCCTGGCTTCCCCATGGACGGCGGGCGGATCCTGCGGGCCGTCGTCTGGAAGGCGACCGGCTCACTTGCACGCGCCACCGGCGCCGCCGCAGCCGTTGGTATGGTGGCCGCGCTCGGGATCATCGCATGGGGGGCATGGGATCTCCTGAAGAGCATGGCCGCGGGTGGTGGAATGAACGGGATCTGGCGTATCCTGATCGGTGGCTTCATCCTCTCCGCCAATCGGATGAGCGCTGCACAGGCACGAATCGATGCCCGGAGGGAGCGCTTGACCAAACTGATCCCTGAATGGGAGCGGCACCTGCCCTATGCCATGCACGATCCAAGTCTGCTCGCTCAGAAGCCGATCGATACGGACCCCACAGAGGTCATCACCTTGCCCTATCCCTTCACCGAAGAGGAAAATGACGAGCGCCCAGCCCATCAACCTTAAACAGGAGGATATCGAAATGGCCGTATTCCTGCATACCCGCATTCGGGTCTCCGATCTCGACCGTTCGATTCAATTCTATTGTCACAACCTCGGCTTTGAACTGCGTGGACGAAACGACAAAAGCCCCGCAGGCAATCAGTTGGCATTCCTCGAGCTCCCGGGAAATCAACACGAAATCGAACTCACCTACTCCCCCGATTACGATGTCAAAGTGCCCTCCGATCTGATGCACTTTGCGGTTGGTGTACCGGACCTGACCGCCTTTTGCCAGGAATTGGAGTACAAAGGAATCTCTATCTGGCCGGGGGATTGGAAGGAGAAATTCACTACGGGCGGACTCAAAATGGCGTTCATCGACGATCCGGACGGGTACGAGATCGAACTGCTCGAGCGCCCCTGATCGGTAAGACCGCAGCCATCACGCGCAACACCCCGGACAGCAGAACGCGGTCCGGGGCGTTTCTTTTCAGCAAGGGAAAAATACTATTTCTTCAGGCTCGGTTCCGTGATCGGTGTGAATAGCAGTTTCCGAAACTCCACCTCGGAACCCTCTGCCTGTACTGCAATCTGACCACTGCCGGCGGTCGCGTTGTGCCCGCTGTTCACCAGATCGCCGTTGACCCAGACATCGACCCTGTCCCCGAAACACTCGATCCGCATCGTGTTCCACTCGCCCAGCGGTTTCTCCGAGCCGTCCGTCAGGTTGCGAATGCGGCGCAGTTTGTCACCGTTGATCCCCCAGCGATCCTTCGGACCACGACGCTCCTCCATGTCCGGAACCGTGATGTCTTCCTCAATGCACCAAAAATCACCAGCATTCTCATGCAGCATCTGAACCTCGATCGACTGCGGGAACATCTGGTACAACGCCCGCGGCTTGCTCGCATGTACAAGCACCCCACAGTTTCCGGGGGCACCCGGGAAGCGGTACTCGATATCCAAGCGGTAGTTCTTGTAGACCTTGTCAGTGATCAGATGCCCTGGAGGGGTCCCCAAGCTTACCAGCATCCCATCACGCACAATAAAGGGACTCTTCACATCCGCGTTGTTGTCCATCCGCGGCACGTCCGCGTGCCAGCCCGTCAGGTCCTTGCCGTTGAAGAGACTGACCGTCTCCTCCTCAGCTCGCAGTCCGGTTGCACAGAGTAAGGCCAAGGCCATCGAAAGACATATACTTCGCATCATCGGTTCACCCCATTCCGTTGATCAACCAATCGCCAGTCGGCTGGAACCCAACCGACCCTTGTTCTTCTCCCCATCCTACCAGAATCAGAGCCCTCGACAAGCGAACTCATGCGCGGCACGACGTCGCGTGCCGCGGCACGGGGCCTGCAGCCCTCGTGCGAAGGTCGGAGGTCAGAGGTCGGAGGTCAGCCCCGGAGCGCTTCGCGCGAGTTACGAGCCCATCGTCACCGCTCCACCTCCACCAGACTTCAGTCCTCTGCCTGCGGCTCTGCGCCTCTGCGCGAGAACTCCCCCCATCAGCAGGCTCAACGTCCACGAGCCCACCGCCACCGCTCCACCCACAGCGGACCTCTGCTTTACG
>CALLYA010000414.1 GCA_937875495.1 uncultured Verrucomicrobiota bacterium | reverse complement strand
AGACGGGGAGACGGGGAGACGGGGAGACGGGGAGATTCCTGCAGCAGAGTCGGTTGAATGCTAAGGAACGGTGAAGCTCGGGGTCGGTATCGGAATCGGGATCGGTATCGTCGAGGGAATCGGGGGAATCGGGGGAATCGGGTTTGCCGTGGAGGCATTGTTCGAAAACGCCTCTGCGTCCTCTGCGGGAGCCCTCCGGATGGAAGGGCTGAGTCTTTGTCTTGGGAAGGCCCGATTGAGGGTCAACTATGAGTGCCGTGTTAGGCCTCGGTTTTGATTCGGAGAAAGCGGCCTATCGGCGAGTGGGTGCGCTTGCGCCGGATTCCCAACCTGTGGAAGGGTGGGGTGTAACAGCGATGGGTGGACGAGATCCTCACGGACGCCAATACCTCTTTTTTATTGACCAAAAGGGATTATTCAGCATGATGAGGAAAAATTCCCGATGGAACAATCGCAATGATCCCTCAAACAGAAAACGGGAGAGGATGGATGGTGTACAGCCGATACCCGGGTCGCTTCTAAAGGGGCATGCAGCAATCGGTTCAGGCACGAGGGATGGACGGGTATGGAGCTGGGGGCAGGTTTCATTCAATAAATCATGGCAGAGAGCGTTGTTCAGTGGCGAGGCGTGATGGGTTCGATGGAACACCGTCGGCGTTGCTGGAAAGCGAGCCAGGAGATCGGAGTACCCGACAGCAGGGCTGCGGCAGGGCTGCCACGGATCGCTGATGGGCGGGTGCTGAGTTTGTTATTTTTGACCACCGCAAATGGGGGAGGTCCCATATGTCTGCGAAGAAGATGACGCGCGTGGCGGGTTTGGTATTAACTGGGATGCTTGTGGGGTGGGTTCAACTTGCCTATTCCCAGCATGTTATCGTGAGCGAAGGGTTCGAAGGCGAGCCGACGGCCGCCACCTCGCTCGAGGATCTGCTGGATGCGGATCCTGTCACCCCTGGCTTCAATGCGCAGGATGATGATCCGGTAGAGGGCACGCCGGGCTCTGGAGTTCAGATTGTCGACTGGGAGGTTGCGACGGGCAATCGGGCGCTGCTTTTGCGCAGTGGCACTGAGGCCAGGTTGCAGCTCGGCAATGCGCGGTCCGGCGACACGATCACGTTCGATTTCAATCTCTACGCCAGCAAAGGGGCTGGGGACCGGAATTTCTACGTGATCGTCCGGGGCATGGGTGCGGACCAGAACGGCCAGGATTTCCTGGCTTACGTATCTGAGCGCACCGCCGGCAGCCAGTCGATCATGTGGTACGACGGAATTGGTGCCGGTGGCAACGCTTGGCGGGACACCGGTGCGGACCACATTGAGAACGCGTGGCAGCATCACCGGTTTGTCTTCGATTCGGCGAGTCGCACCTTCACGCTCTACATCGACGACATGGATACGCCGGTGCTGGAGAATGCCGAGATGACCCGTGCCGGGGCCTCGGTGCCGAGCTACATCATGTTCCGTCACGAGGGCAATTCCGCGGATGACGGCTTCTGTATCTTCGACGACATCCAGATGACGGTGGATGGCGCGGTCGGACTCGATACGACCTTCACCGAGGGGTTTGAGGACTATCCTGCGGCCTCCGGCGTCTCCACAGAGGATCTGAACCCGCTCGGTCCCTGGATCACGATTGAGACCGCCGGCGTCGACAACGGAGTGGATATCACCCCGACGAAGGTACAGGTCGTCGACAACACGGCCAATCCGGTGCATGGCGGGACGAAGAGTCTGAAGCTCGAGGGCGGGCAGCAGGCTGGTGTCAGCTATGCATGGGGCACACCGCCGAAGCGGGATGTGGAGGTCACCTGGTGGGCATGGGTCCCCGAATCGGTGGACGGAGAGACCGCGACTTATCTGCGGATGTCGCTGTACTGCTTGGAGGACGGGCGCGGTAGCGAGGGTGACTGTGCACTGCTGGGCTATGGTTCCCGAGACGGCACGATTGGGGACGGCACCTCGCTCACGATTTTCAACAGCGGTTGGAAGGACACGGAAGTCGACTACACGCCGAACACGTGGGAGCAATACCGTCTGACCACGCACATGAACAACGGGACGTACTCGATCGTGAAGAATCCGGGGGCATCCGAGATCGTGATTGCGGATCAGCTCCCGATCATCGGTGGTTCCGTGGTCTATTCCAATCCGTTCATCGTCGGATTTAGCAGTTCCAACGGGACCGGTCATCCCCCGGTTTATGTGGATGACATCGAGATCAAGTCGCTGGTCACGAACCTGGAGCCGCCGCCGAGCCCTTACTCGGCCGTGATCCACAACAGTCGTTTTGGCAACTACTCGATCCTGAACATTGGTGGAACGGTTGGCGATTCGGTGGTCGACCCGTCGGACGGGACGACGATCATCTTTACGAAAGACGACGGCGGTGGTCTCGGTGGCATCTACCGGGCGGTTAAGACGGCCTCTGCGACCTGGGAATGGGACCCGACCCCGATCGTCACCGGACTGGACAACCCCTCCGGCTTGGAGATCGACCTGCAGGGCAATCTCTGGTGGGTTCACGACAACACGCCTGCGCTCATGCGGTTGAAGGCCCCATGGGCTGAGAATACGCCGGAGCTGGTCATTTCCAACTTCGGTTGGGACATGGGTGAGGAACCACCGTTTGACGACGACCCGATCGGGATTGCCATCACACCTCCTGGATTCACGGGTGCCTTCGGAAGTCCGGGCGGTCTAGCGATTGCGGACAGGGGTGCGGACGACGATGCGAACAATGCAGTATATTTCGTCGATCCTCTGACCATTGGGACCGGGCTCACGTTCTACGAGGAATTCCTGGTCTATCCCTCGGCTGCCGACCTGGGAGGGAGTAACCTCAACGACATCGAGGCGATACCGGAATTGAACGAGGTCATTACAGCTACCGATGATGGTTGGCTCTTCGCGATCGATGCCGACGGCTACCCACGTCTGATCCGGCCGTTACAGCTCTACGTTGACACCCCTTACATTCCGAATGTCGAGGGGATTGCCGTGGATCCTCAAACCGGGCGTGTCTGGATCTCCGACGACAACCTGGACCAGCTCTGGTCGATCGATCCCGATCCGAATTTCCAGTCTGACGACATCTTGGAAGCCGCCTTCTTCATGGAGGGTGAGGACCGGTACGATTACAACATCAACTTCCACGATCCGGGCCTCTCCTTCGCTCCGGACGGTTCCTTCCTGGTGGTCTCCGACATCGACACCCGAAACGGTGGAGGTCGGTTCTTCATCCTGCACGACGAAGAAGCGCCGCCGACGCAGCCATTCATGGTGGTCTCCATCGAGAAGGTGGAAGCCGGCATCAAGCTGACATGGGAGGATGCAAACGCGGGAAGCTACGTTGTGAAGCGCGGAACGGATCTCGGCGATCCGGCATCGTTTGTCGATATCTCGGGTCCGGTCACCGGATTGGAGTATGTGGACGATGATCCTATGATTGGCGCCGCCTTCTACATTGTGGAAGCGTACCAATAATCAGTTGATTCAACATACCCCCGCCGGTCCCAACGGGCCGGCGGGGGTGATAACCTTACGACTCAGGATCCCCCCTCGACAGCGTGGTGTGCCGAGGGGAGGTTTTTCAGGAAAAATTGCTATCACAAAAGAGTGGCCTGAAGGTCCATACGCGGTAGAGGATTAGACTCACTGCACTGGCTGATGAAATCCGGTGCTGCCGGGGATCGAGCGTTATGTGGGGTTGGGTCCTCAATGTCGTGCGACGGCGAATTGAACCCATCGACATGAGACAGGACCCTCGGGGCTGCGCTCGAGGGAACAGCTAAGGAAAACGACTGATGAAGAGAAATCGTGATTTGCGTAGAGGGTTCACCCTCATTGAACTGCTGGTGGTGATCGCGATCATCGCCATCCTGGCTGCCATGCTATTGCCAGCCTTGAACAAGGCTCGGGAAAAGGCCAGGCGGATCTCCTGCTTAAACAACCTGAAGCAGATCGGCCTTGCGACGCAGCTTTACTGCCAAGACTTCCCGCCCTACTTCGCCTATCTTGAAGATGTCGGGGATGACAGCTTTGTGAGCTTCTACCCTAATTACATCCCGAATTTCAGCGTGTTTGTCTGTCCTTCCACGCAGAATGTGGTGGACGATGTGTGGGATCTACGGAACAACGCCAGCATTGGCAAGGGCCGCGGCCGCGGAACGAGTTACGAGATATGGGGCTGGTACGATGTTCCCAAGGTCCAGAAGACCCTGAATACTGTGGAAAAACAGGTTCATGAGGGGCAGCGCATTGGCGCTTCTGAAACGATCATTGTGTTGGATGCAGACGATACCGGTCTCGGAAACTATCCGGATGACTCGAACAACCATGGCGCTGAGGGTTTGAACGTCGCCTTCTGCGACGGGCATGCGGAGTGGATCAATACATCCGCATGGTGGCCGCGGTATCTGCTCTCCCAGCGGGATGACGGCCTGGCCAACCCCGCTGGCCAGTAAGTTAAATCTACCTTCTTGGTACGCCATTGCTCCGTACGCCTCACTTGAAGTTCGCAAACGAGGTGCCTGGATGACATTCCTGGCACCTCGTTTTCATTCTGCCACGATCGGTTCGGCATCGGATTTGGGCAGGAAGGCCGACTCCCTCTCGCCGGGGCGTTGGATCTTGTACCAGCCGTCGGCCTGATCGAGGATCTCGACGATCTCACCGGTTCTGAGCTCAAACCGGACTGCTGAATCGGCCAGGGGCGCGTAGCGTGCGGGCGGCTGAAAGGCCAGCACCACAGCCCTGGGCGGCCCCGCCTGCGCCATGGCGCCGATCCCCCATGCGGCCGATGCGCCGAGGGTCCAGGCCCCGGCCCAACCGATCAGCCAGCGAGGCACGCTCCATGCCGCCGATCTGCGCCGGAGGGTCACATGCAGCAAGAGCAGCAATGAAGCGGCCCAGTAGCCGGCGAGGGCGAGGTTGCGCCAGAGGCTGAGGCGATGCCTCAGGAGCCAATCGCGGGTCACGGTCCAGGGATTGGAGCGTGAGGCCGCCACCCGTTCCTCCTCCGGGGAGATGAGCCCGAGGTCCTCGCGTGCGATGCGAAGGTTGGTATGGATATCGGGATCGCCGGGATCGAGGCGGAGGGCGCGATGGTACCAAAGGACCGCCTTGGCCGGATCGCCGAGGCGGTAGCAGGTATTGCCGAGGTTGAAGGGCAGGACCGGATCAGAAGGCGTTTCTTGGGCGAGTTGCAGAAAGAGCGCCTCGGCCTCGGCGAAGGCGTTTCGACTGTAGGCCTCGCACGCCCGCCTGAATCGGTCATCGGGGTCCGCACTGCTGGAGTGCGTGCTGGGCGATACGAGCAGGAGTGTGATGAGGCTCAGGGTCAGAATCGGTATGGTAGGGCGGTTCATCGGGTTCGACGTCCGGCTGTGTATTTGTGGATTCGGGCAAGGGTCCCCCTGCAATCCCGCAGCAGAGCGGTCATTTCCTCGGGGGTGAGGCGGCCGCTGCCGAATCGTGCGTGATCGCATGCGCGGAAGAGACGTTCCACTTGATCCGGCTCCGATTCGGGCAGATCCATTGCCTTCAGCTTGGGCAGGACGTTGTCGGCGGTGATCCCGGCTGGAGGCAGGTCCAGGAGATGTGCAAAGAAGTCCTGCAAACCCCGATGCAGCTCCGAGAAAAAGCGCTCTGCATCCCCTTGATGGAGGGCGCGCTCCGCATTGGCGAGTGCGACTGCGGCCACCTTGGGCGCTTTGGCAACGCGGGATTTGGGTGTCTCTCGCCGCGGCCGCTCGAGCAGGACTTGCGCCAGGAGCGCAGCGCAGAGCAGGAGGCCGGGGAGCAAGTGCACCGCATAGGCCCATGCTGGAAGGGGTGCATCCAACGCTTTCGTCGGGTTGGGGGGGCGTTCGGTCTTGATGAAGACGATATCCCGATCTCTGCGTGCGGGGGGGGGCTGCGGCCGGTTGAGGGATTGCAGCGCGGACGTGTCGCGACCTTGGGGTGCGGGTGTGACTTCGATGGGGAAGGGACCGATCGGGAGTGTGACAAACTCTTCTGTGGTGGGATTGAAATAGGCGAAATTCAGGGCAGGGAACTGGGCGACTCCGGCCTCCAGGGGCACGGCGACATACTCGAAATCGCGGCCGACCACCGGCGGTTTCGGGTTTGTGCCGCGGGCGGACGCGGGCAGTTCTTTCACGACATCGGTCGTAGTCGGATCGTACACCCGAAACTGATCGGACTTTGGAAAGGCGGGCGGTTGAACGGTTACGAAGTTGCCATTGCCTGTGACGTGGATGAGCAGGGCGATCGGATCGCCTGCCATCAATTTCACCGGTTGGATTTCATGAGTGACCTCGAACTGTCCGACGGCACCGGCGAATTCCGGGGGACGGTCGGTCGTTGGAATGGGGCGCACCTCGATCTGCACCGGTTCCGCGGTGATGGTGAAGGTCTCGGTGGCGGAACCGAAGAAATCGCCGAAGGGGTCCCATACCTGACTGGATCGTCGCGAGCGATTGACACGGATCGGGACATTCATGGTGATTGGCTCGAGGGCGAGCGTGCCGGCGGAGATCGGGTAGAAATGGGTCCGGAAGGAGCACCGCTTCCACTCCTGGCCGAACCGGGTGATGGTCTCGGCGGGGTCGTGTGCGTACCCCTGGAAGTTGGGGTTACTGGGGTTCACATCGGCGTGGTTCTTGATCAGAATGTTCTCTCGGGGGATGGATGGGTATTCGGAGACACGCACATCCAGCTGCCGCCAATAGAGCGTGATCAGTAGTGGGATCTCCTGATGGACATAGGCGTAGGGGCGTCCGGCGAGGATCTGAGCCTCGAGCTGCACATAGTCGGAGATGCGGGCCTCGCCCTGTTGGCTAGGGCCATTGCCCGCGGTCACCGTCAGAGTTCGTGCGACGGTTTGGGTGGTCCCATCGGCGGTCTTCACTTCGATCGGGGGCAGGGTGAAGGTGCCGGTGCGAGTGGGAGTGATGCGATAGGTAAAGACTTGTTCCTGGGTTATGGACATGCGGCCGTTGCGTTGAACGGAGGAGAACTGGTTTGCGACGCCTCGGTATTGGACCTGCAGGCCATCGATCGGCGGGATCTCGGGTGTGCTCAGGACTTCGGCCCCACTTTGGACCCGAACACTCAGTTCCGCACTGGTGCCAAGGGGGATTGTATCATTGCTGAGGGTGGCCCAAGCCTGGGGACGATCCTGAGCGATTGCCGGTGCCGTCAGCCAGCTCAGGCAGATACAGAGACCCAACAGCAGTGTGCCTGCGGCCGAGCGGAAGGGATGTGGCGGCCGGATAGATGGCTCGATAGAGTGCATCGCGCGATTCGGAAGGCATTTCATGGTTCGAGTACGATCCTTGCCCGGGCATTTTCCCGGTCATCCTTTCTACCATCTGCGAGTTGGGGGGATGGTTCTATCGCCCTGTTGCGCCTGCCCGTGCGCGGGTTCAGGCGGGAAAGAAGTTCCGTCCTCCCTACCAATCGCGGAATACGTTACCGTACGAACGCTCCTCGTTGGGGACAAGCGGGAACATCTTGTCGACCTGTCTGAGGGCATCGAGCAGGATTTTCGCCTCCTCGGGTGTCATGCGGCGGTCCTGCTCTTGCCCTTGAGCGGGCGCTTCGTCGTCAGCTTCGGGCTGGGTCTCCGGATTGGGCTCGGGCTGAGGGGCCTCGGGTTGCTGCGGCTGTTGCTGTTCTTGTTCACCGTCCTGGTCCTGGGTATCGGGCGGCTGTTCTTGTTTGTCTTGAGGCTGTTCTTGATCCTGTGAGGATTTCTCCTGGTTTGCGGGATCCTCCTCTGAGTCGGATTCCTGGTCCTGCTCCTGCTGTTGTTGCTCCTGCTCCTGCTGATTCATCTCCTCGATCAGCTTTCGCAGTGCCTCGGCCTGGGGGTCTTCGGGCACGATACTGAGTGCGCGGTGCACTGCGTTGGAAGCGGTCTTGAGATCGCCTTCCGCGAAGTAGTACGCGGCGGAGTGCAACTGGTGGTCGAACCCGAGGTCGAGCTCAGGGTCGGGCCGCTGGAAGGGGGCCTGCGCCCAGGAAAAGAGGGCAGCGGAAGAGAGTGCCAGGCAGATGCACGGCCAGGTCAGGCGTGTAAGATAGCTTCTATTCATGGGCCGGTCTCCTGAAAGATCTGGGCCAACGCCTGCGACCTCTGGATGAGATCGGAGAGCGTTTCCTGCAAAAACTCATGCTGTGCGACGGCCTCTTGGATGAAGCCGGCGGCCTCGGCGTATCGACGTTCCGCGATCAGTCGCAGGGTCTCCTGACGGGTCTCCTCGGTGATCTTGGCCATCTTCTCCTTTTGATGCTCCAATTCGAGGATCCGTTGATAAATGATCTCGAAATTCCGGCGTGCGTCGTCGTCGGTGCGGTCGAGTTCGACGGCTTTTTGGAACTGGTTCAAGGCCTTCCGGTAGGTCTCGACGGCCTGTTCGATCGTTGGGTTTTCCTCGTTGTCTTCGGCGAGCCGGACGATGGCGTTGCCGATGTTGAACTGGGCCTTGGCCATCAGCGGGAGGTCGGTGACGACGGCCTCCCAGTGCTCGATCGCCTTTTGGTAGAGTCCGAGCCGATAGAGCACCAAGCCGTTGTTGTAATTGGCGAGAGGCGAGTCCGGCTGGGTGCGAAGAACCTTTCGGAAGGCGGTGGCTGCGTCGTCGTATCGTTCGGCGTTGTAGGCCGCGATGCCTTCCTTGATCAGGTTTCGAATCCGGGCTGGGGTGAGTGGCTCCAGGGACCTTGTGGTGCCCGGTTCCTGGTCCGCTTCCGGTGGGTGTTGATCGGTGGGTGGGACCGCGGTCGGCGGCGGCGGGGGTGGGATC
>CALLYA010000413.1 GCA_937875495.1 uncultured Verrucomicrobiota bacterium | reverse complement strand
GCGGACACAATTCGGCAGTAAAGTTTGAGCGGTCCATGAGGGCAAGGCCCCAACCAGAACAGGAATCGATTCCGAGCCCGATTCAGAAAATGATCTGACGGATCGGCAACCATTGCCTGGAGGCGACGCCTGAAGGAGCGCCCCTTTTCGGACGGGATTGGGTTAGGCATAGGGAGATTATGAATCGGAAAGAAGTTATACGAGAATACAAGCGTACCGTTCAGCCGATGGGTGTCTATCAGATTTCGAATCAGCTCAATGGTAAGATCTTTATCGGCAGCGCGAAAGATGTTCGCAGTAGGATCAACAGAATTAAATTCCAGCTGGAAAATAATTTGTACCCCCATAAGCAGATACAGAATGACTATTCGGCAGCCGGGGGGGATGGCTTTTCCTTCGAGATTCTGGATCAGCTGAAACCGAAAGACGAACCGGGCATCGACTACAGCGATGAATTGACAATCCTTGAGGAGATGTGGCTGGAACGGCTTCAGCCATACGGGGGTAAGGGGTATAATGAAAAGCCGACACGGGGGTGAAATATATGGATCATGGCTGATGGTTGGTCTTTTTGTTGCACCCGAAACCGGGGACTGACTGCTGTTGCTTCCATGTGCACCACCACTCCAGCTCGGTGATCATTCCTGGATCTTGGTGTTCACACCACCAAACCAAAGGAGAGAGCATGTTCCTATTCTTACTCTTCACGCTATTGGCGGTTGCCGTGCTGCTCACGAGTGCCGTCGTCGTTGCCTTTAGGAAACCGATTCAAGGCATTTTCAGTCGTCTGATTGGAGAGCCCCTATCAGATGCGTGGGTCAGATTCCTCACCTTCGCACTCTATGTGGTCGGGATCTCGTCTGCGGTTCACGCCTATCGTCTCGATCAATACGTTTCGACGCAACACGGGGGCGATGTCATCGCGGAACTGAATGTGAATACGTGGGTCCTGGAGATATACCAGACGGTACGATCTGTGCTTGGCGGTCTGGCCTGGTCGCTTATGTCCTTCTTCATTATTGCGCTCATCGCCTTTATCATTGTGCGGGCATGTGAGCTGAAACGAGAGCGGAGCTGAGGGCTTTTTTGAGCGCACGAAGACAGCTCAACCCGGGTCATTGCGTTGTGGTGAAACCGAGGGGTGGGCTCGACTCTTGTCTGCAATGCTATTTGTGTCGAACGGGAGGCGTGTATGATGACCGAAAAGAAAGATGAAATATTCTCGGCAATCGCGGTTGCGGTCCTGCTCATCGGTACCGCTTCGGGGAATGCCATCGTGATGTTTGTGCTTTCGGCTTTAGCCCTTGCCATTGGGCTGGTGTTCTTCAGGCCGAGGATCGGCAATGCTCCTCTGCGAATCATGACTGTGGCTGCTGTAACCGGCATCATCATTGCCGGTGCGATTTCGTTTCTCACGCGGTAATCCATGAAACTGGATGGGTGTCACAGGGGATGATCAAACGGTGGAGTTGTTTTTATTGCCGGCCGCGCGAGTCCTTTCCATCCGGAACCGGAACGTCTCGCGCAGAGGCGCAAAGGCGTTTTCGACCTGGCCACAGGGGTGGGCCTGAATCGATGGGAATCTCCATTCGGAGATTGGATCCGCAGATGGCCGCAGATGGCCGCAGATCACCGCAGATGGGGAAAAGGAATGATCGGGGTCGGATAGGGAGGACTCCCGCAGAGATCGCAGAGGGCGCAGAGATCGCAGAGGACTATTGGAGTTGGGGATTGCAGATACATCGGAGCTGTTATCTGCAACTGTTTTGGTCTGCAGAAAGCCGATTTCCCCAAAATCCTGCCCCCAAAGTAGGGATCAGAGCATTGACCCAACCCATCCCCTGGGCGGGTGGAAAACGCCACCGCGTCCTCTGCGCCCTCAGCGGGAGGCTCTCCAAATCCGGATGGCGAGGTCAGGTTGGGAAGCTACCATTTCGGACAGCGTCCGGCTGGAGGTTGTCCAATCGACCGCTTACGGTTGGCAGCCATAGAAAACGAACACGGGGAGACGCGACCCATGAATAGAGCAATCGGAGCGTTGGCGGTATTCCTGCTGTGGCGTGGAATGATTCCGGCTTTCTCGGCGGGACTTGAGTGCCACGGCAAGGATCGTGTGATTGTGACTATGGAGGAGTACCCCGGAGCCCTTCGCAACCCGCTCAAAGGCTTTCGTCCACATCAGAGCGATGGCAGCCATCGATATGGGACGCTTTGTCGCGTCTATTTGAAGTGGAACGACCTGGAGCGAACGGCTGAAGATGGTGTCGAACGGATTATGGCGGTGAGCAACCGCGAGTGGCGCGACGTTGAGAAGCACAACATCAAGGTGATACCCCGAGTTTATCTGCATTGGGATGGCGACAAAAAATATTGGCCGAGTGACATGGAGGAAGGGGATTACAGCAGTGATCAGTTCCGCGACAGACTCTTGCGCCTGATCGCTCGTCTGGGTGAGTGCTGGGATCATGATCCCCGGGTGGCCTGGGTCCAAATGGGGATTATCGGGAAGTGGGGCGAGCACCACTCGCCGGATGTGTCGCCTGCGATGCAGAAGCTTATGGGCGACGCATTCTCGGAAGCGTTTCAGAATAAGATGGTAACAGTTCGGCATCCTTGGGATTTCAAGGAGTTTGCATTCGGCATCTACTGGGATTCGTGGGCTCATATCCAGCAGATGGAGACGCACGGCCTTGGCATCAAGCAACTTGGATCCCGTTGGCATACACGCCCCATGGGCGGGGAATGCGCGTATAACTGGGGCGATTGGAAGATCCAGCCGGGCGACGATCCGGATGATACTCTGAGTGACCCTGAGCACTGTCGATTTCTGATCGACAGCATTCGTGAACTGCACTGCAACAATCTCGGCTGGGTGGCTGATTACAACGAGATGGAGCCTCGGGTTCAAGCCGGTGCTGAAGCGGTCCAGAAGGCGTTCGGCTATCGTTTTGTGCTGGAAAAGGTTGAATACACGGCCTCGGTGGAACCGGCAGGCGAGTTCGACGTCAGCTTCCAAGTGCGCAACACAGGCTCTTCACCGTTTTACGGCAACTGGCCGGTGGAGATCAGCCTGCTCGATCCCAAGTCCCGCGCGGTCGTTTGGCGTGACACATTCGACGACCTTGATATCCGTGAGTGGTTACCTGGTGATTTGTGGGACCGTGCCGCGCAGGTGTATCAACAGAAGCCAGAGACCTATTCCGTGGGCCGTCGTTTCAAGCTTCCTCCTCGGATTGGGAAGGGTGAGTATATTCTAGCAATGGCGATTTTGGATCCGGCTGGTATGCTTCCCACGGTTCGTTTCGCGATCAGGAACTATTTCAAGGGGGGGCGTCATCCGATCGGACGGATCGGTGTGGGTGTTACGGTTTCAGATCCTGAGATTGATCCAAGAGGTTTTGAAGATCCGATGCTAGACACGACCCTGCACTACACCCTCGAAAGTGCTGCTGATGCGGGGGACACCGCCCGCTGAGATCGGAGGCTGGATCTTCGAGCAGAAGGTTGCGGTGCAGGTCCGGCGAGAGCTCGCGCAGGTCGCTTGTTTCTTCAAGGATCCTTCGCTTGAGGCTGTCCGAAAAGGTAGATGGCGAAGCAAGCTCGGAGTCGGGGTCGCTATCGGTCTCGGTATCGAAAGGACGCAGGATGAGTCTCCCGCAGAGGGCGCGGTGGCGTTTTCGACCTGCCTATGGGGGTGGATAGGTTCCATGCTCTGCCCCGGACCTTTTTGGGGGATTTTTTATACTGTTTCAGCAGACCAAGGTTGTTGCTGAAAACTGCTCCGATGTAGCTGCAGTCCCCCCTGCGCCTCTGCGGGAGTTCTCCCGATCCGGATCCGGAGACCTTCAGCTGTGCCCCACCAATAGGCTTTTCGAACAGCCTCAGGCTAGGGCTGCCCGATTGCCTGTTCCATATGTGTGTTTGCCTGCGGGGATAAACCCTGTGGTGTGTAGGAGGGTTCGCGCCTGAGGATCTGTCCGTCGTTGGTGAAATCGAGCGGATCGATACAGAGGAAGGGTGGGTTGCCGGGGATGATCCCGTGGCAGGAGATCCACCAGCGGCCGTCGGGACCGGTGAAAATCTGGCCGTGGCCGACGGCTTCGAAGGGGAGGTCGGGGTTGCCGGTGTAGGGAACGCCCTTTTGGCGGCAGGACTCCGGGTTCTGCGCGCCGTAGATCGGGTTGTGGGCGGCCTTGGTCCAGGGACCGAGCGGACCGGGTGCGGTGGCGTAGCCGATCTCGTAACCGCGTGTCCAGGAGGAGTAGAGGAGGTAATAGGTCTGGTCCCGCATGGCCACGAACGGGCCTTCCACTCCGACGCCGTCCCAGGTCTTCCGGGTGGATTCGAGCATGATGATCGGTTCGCCGAGGGTGCGCATTGTTTCCATATCGACCTCTGCGGCCAGGATCTGTTGATGTCCGTTCCAGAAGGCATAGACACGTCCGTCGTGATCCTCGAAGAAGGAGAGGTCATTGCCATAGACCAGGGGCGCGTCCGGCGTGAGGACCTGGTAGGGCCCGTGCAGCGTATCGGCGGCGGCGACGAGTCCGCCCATGTCGTGTTCGGCATAGCGACCGCTGATCCGGCAATTGACCAGCAGGAAATACCGGTCTTGGATCCGATGGATTTCCGGGGCCCAGAAGCGCTCTTGGTACCAAGCGGCGGGGTCGATGGTCGTGCGGTCGAGGATCAGGCCTTCGTCTCGCCAATCGGTGAGGGTATTGGAACTATAGAGTCGCACCCCCGGGTTGGGCCCTTTGATGAAGGGCGCGCTTGTGGCGACCATGAACCACCGGTCCCCGTCCCGGAATACCTGGCAATCGCGGACGCCTGCTGGATCGATCCCGGACGAGATCGGGTTTCGATAGACCAGCGGTTCCGGGCTGGTATCGACGGCATCGGCCCTGCCGGGCAGGTTCACGGGCATGCCCCAGCAGCAACCCAGGAGACCGAAGATGAGCGTGGGCAAGGTTCGGATGAGGCTGGTGCGATGGCGCATGGACATTGTGCTCTCATAGGCGGACTCGGCTGCGGCCCCCGCTCCAATCGAATCGAGGGGGGGGCCGTCGAGCGCCTTAGTGGGACGCGATTGGAAATCACGGCCGCATGGGAGTTACGATCCTGTAGAACCGGGTTACACCCTGGATGGCATCGGGATCGTGTATGGTGACGAGTCGGGCCTCGGGCTCGGCGGGAATGCTCTGGAGTACGTTCCAGACGCCGCCGGCGAGGTCCTCGGTGTAGAGGATGCTGTAGGAGCGATCCGGAGCCGCTTCGAAGCGCAGGGCCAGAGCGGTTTCGGAGGCTGCCTCCAGCTCGATCTCGAAAAACTCGAGGCGGCTGTTCGGGTCTCTGGGGTTGGTGTTGGCCAGGAACTCCTCACGGTTGGTGAAGCCGTCGCCATCCGGATCGGCGTCGCTGCCGCCGAGGTTGGGATCGGCCAGCTCCTCGCTGGAGAAGTGGGTCAGCATCCACTGGGTGAAGGGATCGGTGGATGTGACCGTGACCTGCACCTGATCGGAGACCGAGTATTCGCCATCATTCACGGTGAGCCGCAGGAGGTAGGTCCCGGGCTGGGAGAATCCAATGATGGTTGCCGGTGAGTCGGAAGGGCTGAACTCGACAATTCCCGGACCGGAGAGCTTGCTCCATGAGAAGCTCGGAGCGCCAGGCGGCAGGGGCAGGCCGTCGTCTGTGTAGGCGGCGACCAAGGGCAGGGGAGTTCCGAGTTCGGTCTCTTGATTGGGTCCGATCTCGAGGGTTGGCGCTTGGTTCACGGGGAATGCGGCGCCGGTGAGCTCAAGGTCGAAACCGAGATCGCTGCTGGAAGCGTTGCACTGGTGTAGCTCGACGGCGATGACGTTCTCGCCCTCCACGAGCAGGCTCGGATCGATGGAGGTCAGATAGTAGGTGTACTCTTCTTCCCCTCCGACAATACCTGCGGAGAAGGTGGTATGGTCGACGATTCCGTCAGGCATGTTGCTGCGCACGACCTCTTGTCCGTTCAGGTACACGATCGCGCCGTCGTCGCGCAGGAGGCTGATCGCCAGTTCTGAGACGGATACGGCATCAACGACTTGGAAGGACCTGCGGAAGTAATAGGTCCTGTATTTGTCCTGCGCGTTCGGGCCGTAGCCGAGAACGGTCTGTTCGTCTCCGTCACCGTACCCGAGTTGGGCGGGGCCGGATTTCCATGCCTGATCATCGAAATCGATGGTGGTCCATGCATTCGGAGCCGCCACGCCGGTATCGAGGTATTTCCAAACCGAGCCGGCGGGGAAGAAGGTCAGCTCACCGCTGGGGCGACCGACCTCGATGGTGAGGGTATCGCTTCCCTGCAGATCTCCGTCCGAGGCGGTCAGGCGCAGGACGAAAGTGCCTGCACCGGGCAGGAAGATCTCGGTTTCGGCCTGGGTCCAATCGGCGAAGGTCACGGGGCCGGGGCCACTGACCATGCTCCAGGCATAGGTGATGGGGCCGCCGGGTTGACCGTCATCGGTGCTTTGCCCGGCAACCATCGTCGAAAGCGGGAATGCAACGGCGTTGTGCTCTTGGTCCGGTCCGGCGTTTACGAGCGGCGGGCGATTGCCGAGGTTGTCGAGTCCGGGCGATGGCAGTCCGGGGCTGACCCGCCAATTGGCTGGGTCGTTCCCGTAATCGGCGGGAACGAGTCGCTCCAGGGACAGACCTGTGCCGTCGGCGCCGATGGGCCAGGGGCTGCTCACTCGGTATCGAACGGAATCGACGGGGATTTGCGGCGCGGTCTCGCCCGGCTCGACGGGGCCGTCCCACGGTTTCTGCAACACCAGGAGCTCACCGTTGTCCTGCAGGGTTCCGGCGTAGGGCCCGAAGACGAGGACTTCCTCTGGGATTCCGGTATGATCGGCCAGAAACGCCTCCGGCGTTGTCGCCACGACGAGGGCGAGTCCGCGCGGCGGCAGGATGGTATCGGGCGGGAAGTCGAAGCCGGCACCACTGAGTGACCAGGTATTGGTGGGGTTCTGAGCGTCGAAGAGCGGAACGGGCTGATCCGTGATGTTCTGGAGTTCGACGTACTCGACGGTCCCCTGTTTGGGGTGGAAATAGATCTCGGAGATCACGACGGGGCCGACCTTGGGCAGGCTGTTGTCTGCCTCGAGGGTGGGGGTGGCGAGCTGAGTGATATCCTCGCTCCCGGTGCTCAGGATATGGCGACCCCAGGTGGTGCCGAGGTCGGATGCCTCAAAGGTGAAGCCGTGGCTGTAGCCGGTGAGCGAGCCGACTGTGTCGCCGGAGAAGAGAAAGACCTCTTCGCCCATGGCGCTGAGTCCGAAATACCCAAAACCGCCGGGGGTAGCATTAAACATGGTCTCATCGAGCACGAGATAGCCGCCTGCAGGGACGAGGGTACCCAGGGGGATTCGGAACTTCCTGGGATCATTGCGATCATCGGTGAGGAACCAACCGCCGATGTCTGCGGGCAGCGGATCGGGGTTAAAGAGCTCGATCGCGTCGACACCGCCGGTCATGGGGCGAGCCATGACCTCATTGATGAGGACCTGCATCCCGATGGGTGACGGGTCGTCGCGGCCGGGCGAGCCGTGGATTTCGGCACTGGCGCGCCAAGCCGTGGGGGAATCGATATCCTCATCGATCAGCGTTGGATTGCGCCGAACGATGGAGAAGCCTTCCCCATCGGCCGCGAGCGGCCAGGGGGTGTTGTCGTTGTACTTGACGGTAGCGATGTTGGTACCGACGGCGTGTACCAGAGTGATACGTTCGCCGGCGTTATTGAGCCGGCCGGTGTAGACGCCGTCGACGGGGACGCCAGGATAGCGTGCGGAGAAGGCGTCCGGGTTGGTGGTCAGGACGACGAACTCGCCGGGGGCGAGGCGCGTGCCGTTGGGGAAACGGAAGGCGATCCCCTCTGTGAAATGGACGCCGCTCAGGTCGAGTTCGACATCGGCCAGGTTCTTGAGCTCAAGGAATTCGAACTCATTGCCGTCGGTATCGTCCTCGAGGTCATCGAGCGGGTGGTACATGATCTCGGTGATGGCGAGCTCAGTGAAGGTCTGGATGATGAGGAAATCGGCTTCGTTCAGGGCGCTCCATGTCGTTCCGGAGCGGACCCTGGCCTTGAGAGTCAGGTTCTCATGGATCGCGATGGGTGCGGTGTACCGTCTGGCCGCGGGCGAAAGCGCGCCGCCGGGCAGGCGTGGATCCGTCCCGTCGATCGTGTAGAAAATGGTTCCCTCAGAGGCCGAGAGGGAGAGCATGGTTCCCGGGTCAATATTGCCGCCCTGGATGTTCATGACGGGGGCGTTGACGCTGGGATAGAGGCCCCTGGATTTGAATTGATTGAGCACGATACCGGTGCGTTGGGTCAGGTAGCTGTTCCGCACCCGGTTCATCTCAATGAGCCAGTGCTGATCGCGGTTCAGTGGGGTGGATGTTTTCGAATCGCCCCAGCGTGCGGATTCGCCCACGACGGCGGCATAGATCTCGTTGTAGCGTTTGTCGAGCAGGGCGGTGGCGCCTTCGACGCTGAGGACGCCGCCGTTGAACATATGCTTATGGATACGATCCGCCACCATGAGGTTGAACTCGGGGTGGGCCATCAACTGTTGAAAGATGCGCTGTGGATTGCTTTTGTAAAAGGTATCGCCGGCGGGGAATGGGCCCAATCGGTTTTCATTGACGTTCAAGAGGGTATGCTCGGCGTCATGCACAAAGAACCGGAAGCCGGTATCGCCGGTGCGATCGCGGATGCCGTACCAATTGTTGGGGTTGAGGTTACTGGAGAAGTTAGAGATGGGCGCGTCCAGGTTCCCGCCGAAGTAGATGACCAGCATGTAATCGATCAGGTTTTCGAGATCGAGGTAGACGGGGTAATCGGGATTGCGGCTGCCGTCGGGGTTGTTCCCCAGCACGCGCTGGAAGGCTGCATCGGTGCCGAGCCCGGCCTCGCACAAGTTCCAGAGTTCACGCCAGGCTACCAGCGTACCGTCGGTGGCGTAGATATTGTAACCGCCGCTGGCATCGACCTTGACGACGTCGTAGTTCTCTTTCTCCCCGCCGAAGTAGGTCTCGGCATAGGACGCCTCAGGTCGCTCGCAGGTATTGAACAGGCCCCAGTATTGGCCGTTGATGTAGAGGTGGTAGTAATTGCCGCGTTCGCCTTGGTGGCCCATGGCCAGCTGCATATCACGATTGAGTTGATCCCGGATAAAGATCCCTCGGGAATCGCCTTGGAAACTCCAACTATAATTCTGGAAGGTGCGCAGATCGATGGCATCGAAGATGTCGGTGCCCTCATCCCCGAAGAGCGGGTAATTGAGCTTGGTCTCCCCGTATTCCGACCGGAAGAAGAGGCGGAATGCGTGTTTGGGATTATCGGTGCTGCGGCTGAAGCCGCCGCGGATGCGGATGCCGGCATTGATCTGGAAGCCGGAGTCTGAGCCGTCGGGGAAGATGAGCTCGGCGGACACGGGGCGTTCCCAGGTGCGGCCGTCCTGTCCGGGATTGGCATAGATTCCGATCCGGCCGTCGAACAGGTTAGCCAGGTCGGTGACCAAGCTGATGGTGGGGATGGATTTGAGGTCATCCCGAATCGTGGGGCCGTAGACGGGGTGATTGACGATATCGGGATCCATCCCGTAATTGACGACGTTGTTGCCCCAGCTGGTGGGCCAGCCTTCAGGAGCGGCGCCTGTGGGCGATTGTTGGACAATATCGTCCAAGAAGAGGTAGGACGCGGTCTTGACGTGAGAGGGTTCGTACCCGTCAAGCACGGCGATGGCGCGGACCACGGAGGTGCCCGCAATGGGAATGGGGGTGGAGAACTGTGTACTGGTCTGTGCTTTGGGAGTGGAGCCATCGAGCGTATACCAGATTGTGGCGCCGGGGGTATCGGTCCTGAGGGTCAGGCTGAAGGGCGCATCGTAGAAGCCGTGATCGTGGCTGAACTCCGGATCGGCCACAAATCCGCTGAAGCCTTCGCCATTGTAGTCTCCAGGGGTGGGTGTGGCGAAAAAGACGGCCGTGGAGGAAGCGGCTTCGTACTCGACCAACTGCGGGTGGACGAGGAAATCGACGTCATCGGCCGTGATATTGAGTCCGTGCACGGCGAGCACATTGAGCCCGGGCCTGAGGAGATCGAGCCGTCCGGAGAGGCTGAAGACTTCCGGCACAACGCCGAGCTCATTCGGCCTTGGTTGCAGTGCTGTGGAATTCCAAGCGGGAGGGGTGGGTGCATTACTGCGAGCGACTTCGGTGCCGTTGAGGTATGCGACAAACCCATCGTCGTATTGCATTTTCAGGTCGAGAGATTGGATCGCGAGGGGGGAGTCCACCTGAAAGGGGAATCGCAGGTAGGCGCTGGTGGCGGAGCCGAGCATTGAATCGAGAATGTCGGTACCGATGGCGGAGCCAAAGCCGATTTCGAAATCCTGGCCCTCCTGCGAGATGACGGGGGAGAAGATTCCCAATCCACCGGCGGCGGTGTCGCCGATCAGGCGGAATTGGGCGGGATCGAACATCGCGTATGCGCCCTCTGCGGCGAACACCTCGACGGATGCGCCGCCGCCCTGTTCGTAATAGAGGATGTAAAGCGGATAATCTCCCGGCTCATTGATCTGGAAGGTCTCCAGCGTATCGGCCGGCCCACGCGGATCGGGATAGCTCATCTCGTGCGGACCGATCTCGAGCATGAACCCATCGTCGCTGTTCACGCCGAAGGTCCAGGCGCCCGCGGTGGGGATATGAATGGTGCCCATGGCTTCGAGCACCAAGTTATCGGCGTCTTCCGCCATACTGGTGCCCGGGAAGGGCAGGTCATCGCCGAAATGGCTGCTCCCGCTGTTATTGACGAAATTGATGGTCGCGATATTGCCGACGTGGGTGCTTGTTTGGAGGCTGGGCGAGTCGGCCACCTGAATGGCGAGGTCGAGCGAGGAGACGACGATATTGGCTTGATACAATCGGAAGCCGAACCCAGGAACAGCCGATTCGTAGCCGATGCCGGCGGGGCCACTGGCCCAGGAAGAATCGTCGAAATCCGGCTCGATCCATTGGGTGCCGAGCAGGTCGTTCTGGGGGAGGAAAAAGGATGCGTCCGAGCCTTCGGGCAGCAGGATATTCTCCTGAACATCCTGAGCCAGTCCATAGGAATAGTCTCTGCGCTGCGGTGGGAAATCGGGAGCGAACTCAAAGGCGGGGGTATTACCGTCCGGGCCGATGATGGCAAGGTATTCACCGGTGGCACTGAGCTTGAAATTGGTATGCAGCGGGGCCGCGGGATCACGTCGATCCTTACCGGATGCCCAGACGAGCAGGAATTCCCTGGCCTGGAGCTCGATCGCGGGAAATCGCCAAAGATCGAGTTCGTTGGGGTTGTCGGTCAGGTACCAGCCATCCAGGTTCACGGCGGTATCACCGCTGTTGAAAATCTCGATCCAGTCGGAGGAATCGCCGTCATCGTCCAGACTCGTCTCCCCGTTGCTGGCAAGGAACTCGGTGATCTGAACCGCGGCATGTGCTGGTAGAACGATGGTCCAAAGGCAGACGAAAATGGCCAGGAAGCATAGGCGCCAGTCTGCGTTTGGTCTGGCCTGGGTTTTGGATGCGTTTGAATTGCTCACGGCTATTCCTGTACGGCTGAAGTCGGTGGTGGCGTCGGTGGCTCGCTCTCAATGCGTGGGATATTCGATTGCCTTCGGCAGTGGATCTTCGATAAGGTAGATTAATTGAAGCGCCGGTTTTATCTGGATCTTACATTCCCAGACAAGAAGAGAATTGAAACCGTGACAAATTCCAAGGCCGGATTCGACTGCAGCGCAACCCGACCTCAAGAGAATTATGCCAAACAAGCCTTCCCTCCCATTGGATGAGCTTCCGGATTTACCTCCCCGCGGGGTGCGCCTGGAGGACTCATCCGTACTGAAAATAGCCCTGAGCACCCAGAGACGACTCTTCCAGCTAAAGGAGGCCACAGCCGGGTTCGGCAACGATACGATGCTATTGAACAACCTGTTGCCGGTGGAATTGTGTGAAGACCTCTCTCCGGATCAACGGATCGATTTTCTTGCCCGTTTCTTCTCGGCGGAGGCCCGGAGGTATGAGCGTGAGAGCGTCGATATCGCCAGGGCGCACAGGGCGAGGGTGGCAGTCGTGGCTGCCTACCGCGGAATCGGAGAAGCCAAAGAACCGCTGGATGCCATTCGCGAGTTGGGCGCTCACATCACGGGTGTTGCACGCCCCTGGCGGGATCACGGAGTGCGTGCCAAGCCGCAATCCGCCCTCCAGCCTCCGAACTGGGTCCGTGCCAAAATGGATAACCTGCTCGACTACATGGTGGTTCAGGATGACACCGAACCGCTGGTCCGAACGGTCGTCCTCTTTTACCAGTTTCAGGCCATTGCGCCCTTTGTGACGGAAAACGAACGCGCGGCCAGGTTCTTTCTCGCGCTCTTGCTGGTGAGGGAACAGCTGCTCGCCCTTCCGATCCTTCACATCAACCGCCTGCTCACGCTCGAGCGCGAGGAGTACACCCGGCGGTTGCGTGCGGTGGGAGCCCACGGCGATTGGACGGCCTTTATCGCCTTCGTTTTGGACATCATCGATCGTGGGGCGATCGAAACGAATCGCTTCATCGAGTCCCACCGGGTCTGCCTGGAAAGCATATCCAGCGTCTGCCGGAAGTTGTTGCCACGAGTCTACACGCCTGAGCTCATCCAGGCCCTTTGCGAACGGCCGTATTGCCGGATCACCGACCTGGTCGAGCTAGGGATCGCGAAGCGTCAGACCGCCTCGGCCTATCTTCATGAATTGGCTGCAATGGGGATCCTTCGGATGGAGAAGAGCGGACGCGACGCCCTCTTTGTCAACATGCATTTGCTGGAGTACCTAGGTCGTTGAGCGGAGTTCGATGGAAGAGAAACGGGGTGAACGTGAAGGTTTTTGTGCAAGCCGGGAGTAATTTTCATTCGCCGAGAAACCTGGATCGGGCCCCTTGGCGAGGCCGGAACTGGCTCCGGGATTGGTGGCTTGCAGGGTTGGTCGTGGGTTGCATGCTGGCCCGTGGGAGTGGGTCGGCGGTAGCGGCCTCGCTAGGAGTCAACTTCACCGACCGTTCCGACAGTTCCGATCGCGTGGCCACCGGGGAGTATGCCGGCGCGCCTGGGTACGAGCAGTCCCACTGGAACAATGTCGAGGGAGCCGCGGGCACGAGCGTTCAATTGGTGGATGATACCGGGCTTTTGTTGGACGGGGTGGGGGTCACGTGGAGTTGCGGGAACACCTGGCGCAGTGGCTCCGCAATCTCGACTCCCGACCAGAGGTTGCTGTTTGGATATCTCGACGACACCGCCAATGGAGACCTGCTTCGTCCTCAGATCGACATCACCGGCGTACCGTACCCGCAGTACTCGGTCATCCTCTACCTCGGCAGTGACACCCCGAACGCCTTCGATTACGGTGCCTTTTTTCTGCAAGATTCCTCTGGGAACGATCTCACCGCCCGCGTGTACGGCGGTGAAATCCGGATGTTCTCCGGCACGTACCGACAGATCCCGGCGGACTCGACCGACCCGAACACCGCGGAAGCGGGCGGCAACTTCATTGTATTCGAAGGGCTCGACTTACCGCATATCCGCATCGGTGGTGCACGCACCGCCAGCTCGCGCGCGAGCATTGCGGCGGTGCAGATCGTGGCTGACCTGCTTCCCGTGATTCGCGAATTCTCTGCGGTCCCGCCGGTCGTGGATCCCGGTGAGACGACCACGCTCGCCTGGGCGGTCGAGCGGACCGAGCGCCTGGAGCTGAACGGTCAGGAGGTTACCGGCCTGACCTCGATCGACCTGGCGGTCGACACGACCTCGGCCTTCGAGCTGGTGGCGTGGAACGAGTACGGCTCGACCCGGCGGTGGGTCACCGTCGAGGTGCGCGATTTGCGACCGGTGATCGAGCTCTTTTCAGTGCAGCCACGCGCCCTCGATCGGGGTGATCAAGCGACCCTCACCTGGAGCGTTCGCGACGCCGAGACGGTCTTACTCAACGAGGTGGTGGTCCCCGCCGCCGAAAGCAGGCTGATCGCGCCCGAGACCACCACGCACTACACCCTGACGGCGACCAACGCCTGGGGCGTGGTCGAGTCGGAGCTCGAGCTGCCCGTGGTGACGGGGGCGGGGCACGTGGTCATCTCAGAGTTCATGGCAGACAATGACCGCTTCGAGTTCGAAGGCGTCCCCGGCACGCCCGACTGGATCGAGGTCTACAATCCGACCGATGTCGCGATCCCGCTACTTGGGTTTGGGCTGACCGATCGCGCGGATCACGCGGGCGGCTGGATCTTCCCTGCGATCGAGCTCGCGCCGAAGGCGCATCTGCTGGTCTTCGCCACGGGCCGCAGTATGCGCGATCCTGACGCCCTCCTTGAGGTCGACTTCCAGTTGGACCGCGAGGGCGAGTACCTCGCGCTCCTCGCGCCGGGCGGTGGGGTCCTGCATGAGTTCGCACCGATGTATCCGTTCCAGCGGGAGGACATCGCTTACGGCATCCTGGCCAGCGGAAAGGATTCAGCGCGTTACCTCGGTGAGCCAACGCCGGGTGACGACAACAGTCCCGCGCCCGCGCCCGCCTGGCCGGTCTTGTTCGAGCCTCCCAGCACCACCTTCGCCGGCGGGCCGATGCTTGTAACCCTGAGCAGTCCCAGCCCAGGCGCGGAGATCCGCTTCACGCTGGACGGTACTCGACCGAGCCTGACGCACGGGGAACTCTACGCGGGTCCGATCGAGATCGGGTCCTCGACCACGATCCGTGCCGTGGCATTGGCGGACTCCGCACCGGCGAGCCCCGCGACCGCAGCGGAGTACATCGCGATTGCTTCGGACTTGCTCCAGTTTGAGTCGCCGTTGCCGATTCTCCTGATTGACAACTTCGGCGCCGGCGGGATTCCCAACCGCGGGTTCACCCAGACGATGCAGGGGGTCGACCAGGTCCCTCGCCAGCCGGCAGGGATGGCCCTGTTCGACCGGGCCGCCGGTTCGGCAACCGTCTCGGTCTCCGGTCTGCCCGACATGACGCAACGCGTGGGGATTCGTGTACGCGGTGCCTATTCATCCACGTTCCCACGCCCACCGTACTCCATTGAGGCGTGGGACGGCGAGGACCGGGATGTCGAGATCGCGCCGCTGGGCATGCCGGCTGAGTCGGATTGGATTCTCTACCGGCCGCACGAGGACATCGACAACACGCTGATGTTTAACACCTGGATCTACGCACTCTCCAATGAGATGGGGAAGTACGCGGTACGAACCCGATTCGTGCAGGGATTTGTGAACACGCAGGGCGGTGCGGTCGGGATGGATGATTACATGGGACTCTATGTCTTGATGGAGAAGGTCAAGCGCGACCCGAACCGGATCGACATCCCGGGCCTCACACCTGATGGCACCCAGGGCGGTTGGCTGCTCGCACTGAACCGGATGGATCCGGTCGATCTGGATGGGACCCCACCGCGCTTCTTCCATACCGCCGGCGCGAACCGGATTCAGGAGACCCCGCCCGATGCCCTCGGCCGGGGCGACGATGAGCCGAGGCAGTCCAACTGCGTGATCAATTTCGAGTCTCCGAACGGCTACGCGATCACGGACGCGCAGCGCGATGCGATCGAGGGCTGGTTCGTCCCGTTTGAGGATGCGCTTTGGGGGGCGCAGTACAGGGATCCGGTCAGCGGTTATCGGCGGTACCTGGATACCACTGATTTCATCGATTATTTCATCCTCCACAACCTGTCTAAGAACGGCGACGGACTGCTGTTGAGCATGTGGGTCTACATGGCCGGTGGGGAGTCCAAGCTGAAGATGGGTCCGATCTGGGATCTCGATCTGCTCGCATACCGTGGCGATCCCGGCTCCGAACTCCTCTATCACTCGGATCGGATCTGGTACGGCCGGCTCTTCCAGGACGTCGATTTTTACCAGGCGTATGTCGACCGTTGGCAGACGCATCGGCGGGGCGCGCTCGCCGATGCCAACATGCTGGCGATCATCGACCGGCAGGCGGCCGAGATCACGGCACCGGTCGCTGCAGCGCATGGTGTGAGCAGCTGGAGCTCCAGGATCGCATCCTGGAAGGCTTGGTTGCTGGCGCGTGCGGCGGCGATCGACGGCAGCATGGTCCCGATGCCCACGATCGCCCCGGCCGGCGGCGCGGTGGGTCCGGGCACAGTGGTCACGCTGCGCTCTGACCGCGGACGGCTTTGCTATCGACTCGACGGCAAGGACCCGCGCGCTGCTGGAGGTGCCATCGCACCGGGGACCCAGTCCACATACGCCGGCTCGGTCGCGCTCACGCTCCATGAGACCTCTGTGGTCACTGCGCGTGTATTGGACGGCAGTGAATGGAGCGGCCCCCTCAGTGAGCAGTATTGGGTCGACACGGTTGCCGCAACCGCGGGTACCCTCTGGATCGGTGAGTTCCTCTATCGGCCTTCGCAACCGACCGCGACCGAGGCTGCGGCCGGGTTTACGGATGCGGATGCCTTCGAGTTTATCGAGATCGTCAATCGTTCCGATCAGAGCGTGCGCCTCGAAGGCGTTGCGCTCACCGAGGGCGTGCTCTTTCAGTTTGCCGATCACGACCTGCTCGCGCCGGGAGCGCGTGCACTGGTTGTGCGCGATCCCGGTGCGTTTGCCCTGCGCCATCCGGAGGTCCCGGAGGGGGTAGTTCGCGGTGGATATATCGGCGGCACGGGCTTGTCGAACAGCGGTGAGACGATCACGCTGAGCGGCCCCGACGGGGTGCTGGACCGGATCACCTATTCGGACGCCGCGCCCTGGCCCGCGGCCGGCCTCGGCGGGTGGCCGCTCGTGCGGCTCAATTACGGGTCCGGCTCAGGCAGCAACCCCGCTGATTGGCGACTCAGCTCCGACCTCGGCGGTGCCCCCGGCGTGGTGGACGGATTGAGCTTTCCCGAGTTCATGGTTGCCCATGGCCTGGCCGGGGACGGCGCGGCGGACGAGGATGACGACGGGCTCGATAATTTCACGGAGTACGCGCTTGGCACGGACCCTCGCGTTGCCGACGCCCGGGCGGGGTTACTGACACTGGCGCGTCCTCAAACGGGTGAGGTCGGGGCTGGCTACCTTGTGATCGCGTACCCCGGCCGAACGGGTGCGGACGACGCGATCGTGGCGCTGGAGGCGAGCGCGGATTTGGAGAACTGGTCGAATGCGGCCCCCATGCTGGAGCCGCTGGAGCAGCTGAGCTTGGGTGATGACCGGGTTCTGTTTCGTTTTCGGACGTTGTTTACGGTGGAGGCCGGTGCTCTGCCCCAGCTCTTTTTCCGCCTCAGGGTCTCCCCACGATAGACGAAGGTCGGGCGGAGCGTTTTGGGGGGCAGCTGTGTTGGTCCGCTGAAAACTGGATATTTTATAAATTCCCCCAACGATAGAGATCAGCGCATTGGCTCTATCCACCCAATAACCAGGTCGAAAACGCCTTTGCGCCTCTGCGCGAGGCACTCCGGATCCGAATGGTGATGTTTCTATCCTTTCGGACCCTCATTAGGCTATACAGGGGCGATGAACCAGAATCGGGATGATAGGAGGCTGACCGTGAAAAAATGGACCCGGGACCAGATCGCGGCCACGATTGATCACGCCGTGCTCTCGCCCGATGCGACCGATCTGGACGTGATCGAGCAATGCAAACTCGGTCGGGAGTTGGGCGTTGCCTCAGTCTGTGTCCGCCCAACCGATGTGCCGCTGGCTGCCGCAGCGTTGAAAGGCAGCACGACCGTGGTCTCGGCCGTGGTCGCATTCCCGCACGGCGCCGCCCAGCCTGAGACCAAGGCCAAGGAGGCGCGGCTCTGCATCGCCGATGGCGCGCGGGAACTCGACATGGTCCTCAATATCGGCAAGCTGCGCTCCGGCGAGGATGACTGGGTCCGCCACGATATCGAGGCGGTGGTCGAAGAGGCCAGGCCGCACGGGGTGTTGGTGAAGGTGATCCTGGAGGTGTGCTTCCTCACGGATGAGGAGATCGTTCGTGGCTGCCGCTTGGCGCAGGCGGCCGGTGCCGATTTCGTCAAGTCCTCGACCGGGTTCGGCACCGGCGGTGCCACCCCGGAAGCGATTGCGCTGATGGTCGCCACGGTCGGGGGGACGATGCGCGTCAAGGCATCCGGTGGGATTCGGACGTATGCGGACGCGGTTCGGTATCTGAACCTTGGCTGTGCACGGATCGGCGCTTCGAGCGGCACGCGCACGATATGCGAGTCGGCGCCTGAGCATGGGTAGAGGCCGATCGAAAAGGTATTCGCTTTTCCATCCGGAACCGGAGGGTCTCGCGCGGAGGCGCAGAGAGAGGCCACAGAGAGAGAACAACGAGGTCGGGGTCGGTATCGGAATCGGAATCGGGGTCGATGGCGAACGTGATTCGAGATGCCAGGTCCCAGCGAAAAACGTCCGCTTCACAAACGCTCGGCTTGCGCCGCATTGGGCAGTTTGGATCCGCGGATGGCCACAGAGGGCACAGAGGCCACAGAGGCCACAGAGGCCACAGAGGCCACAGAGGCCACAGAGGCCACAGAGGCC
>CALLYA010000412.1 GCA_937875495.1 uncultured Verrucomicrobiota bacterium | reverse complement strand
GCCAGAAGGCGGGCGTTCTTTGATGACATAAAGGTACATTTGCATCGAGAGGAATCCTTGCTACATGAAAAATTCAGAATTTTGTTAGACGATAGCGTTATCCCACCTGTTTCAATGGAGTCGAACATCCAAATATTCGAGGAGGAGATATGGTTTAAGGGGGAAAACATTATGAATCGTTCAACCGGGCCGTGGACAACCTGCGGATCGGCGCCAGATGAAGCGGTGATTTATAAAAACTCGGAACGGAATGATGTGTTCAACTTTGATTTGGGTTTTTCAAAATCCTTCCATAGTGAAGCAATAGCAGGAAGGAAGCCCATTGGTTATGTTTACCACGATAAAAAACAGGTGGTCTTCAAATCCAAGCTTTTTTGTCCAATTCGCCTTGCAACCGGAAGATCCCTCGAAGTCTTTTTTTTTAGTGAGTTTCCGATTGATATCATTACAAGGGAAAATTTAACCTATTTCGAGGAGACACCTTGTGCACTTTATAGGTTTGTCCGATTAGGGGAAGAGCCATCAAAAACCTTCCGGTATGAATTGTTCGTGATAGAGGAGTCGTCATATATTCCGATTGGTTTTAAATTATATTATGGACCCAAATATTCGTTTGCGGTGTCCTTATTTTATGACTCATGGGAAGGTGAGACCCCAATCCCGACAGGATGGGAACTTCAACAGTTTATTGACGGGGAATTTTTTGCATCAAGCAAGGTCAAAATTGAAAAAATCGATTTTGCAGCCAATCTAACGAGCTCAGAGTTTGATATTGAGTTTCCACCTCTAACTTCGTTTCAGGAAGAATTTCCAGATGGACGAGTTGAACACGCAGTAGTTTTGGCTAATGGAAAGATCCGCAAGGTAACCAATGCTGAGCTTGAACGCTTGTTGGTTTCGGGGAATAAGGATTGGGAAGAGGTATACAAAACTCCGACCGGAATGGCGGGGCTGATCAAGTCTGAGCATCTCAAAATTGCCAAACTTTTTGCGATAGGAATCGGTTTGGCATTGGCGCTGTTGGTTGTTGGAAAATGGAGAAAAAAGAGGTGAAATCTTTCCCTTTTGAAAATATTTAAGCCACTCATAGGCCAAAGGATCCCACTGAATAATGCTGATATTTCCTTTAATTTCGTCAATCACATCTACCGAAGGCCATAATCCAATCGTGGCCCCAAACGTATTCAATTTCAGCGGCTTGAATTTGCCGGGTACAACCGGGAAGGAGGACGGTTTGCTATGGGCATGAGGTACATAGCGAACCGTATTGGTTCTGGAATTTCATTTCGCATCAGGATAGGGTCGGAAATTCTTCGATACACTGTTCTGATCATCTCCCTGAGCATCCTTTGGGGTTGCACGCGATCTCCGATGGAATCCGACCCTGGCGGTGTTCGGTTGGGGGAGGAACCATTGATTGTGTTTTCATTTCCTGGTCAAAAAACTTCAGGGATTAAGATTTCTATTTGGAATCACTCCCCACAACCATTGGAAATATCAACTCTTCAAGCAACACCCTCGTTTTTCACACTGACAGTTCCGCCAATGAACCTCATGCCGAATGAGTCAGCTGAATGCATGGCAACGGTGTATTTTTCCGAAAGATTTATCATTCCGGAGGATAGATTTAATGAGAAAACATACGAGTTGACCGGTGAAATGAGCCCTCCAGCTCCGTATCAGGGCAGGGCCATAAATTTTAAATTAATCCGCGATAAACTCTTTCGGGTTAAGCCGGATGAAAGCGTCAAAATCCTCGTGCTCGACGAGGCCCCGCCAACAGTCGATCTTCGGTTGGAAACATATCGGGTTATGGATGAGATCAAACTGGAGCAAACGAAAGAGATTCTCGATATCACAAAATCACATTTAGGTCGAGAGGTGATTCTCGGCTTGACACCGGTCGAGGGGTTGGAACCGGGAACGTACACTACTCAATTGTTATTTAGCGGGCTGTTGGCAGGTGAGCCTACCCGCCGGGATAATTCCATTTCGGTTATGGTCTTTCAATCAGACCCTATTGAGATAAGCCCCGGGGACATCCTTCTTGGGAAACAGCCGATGGGTATGTTTTGCCAACAAAAGGTCATCATCTATGCGAATAGCGAAGATCCCCTCTCCTTAATTGACTACTCCACCACCGGGGATGATACCATACTTGAGGTGCTTGGGGTCGAAGAGGGGAAAATTTTGATTCAGGTCATTCAGGAAATCGCAGGGTTAAATGACCAATCGAGAGAAATTCAATTGAAGGTTGGTTTGAGAAATGAGGTTTTCGAAAGAAAGATCAATATCAGATGGTACGGCCAATAGCCATGGCAAATCTGATTGCAGTATGAAAAGTTATCAAAAACCCGGTTCGGAATTTTGGTCAATTGCGATGATGGGAGTCGGTGTTGTTTTTTGCCTATTGATCAGGTTGTGGAGTATGCGGATAGGCAATCCCATTCCCGATGAGATTTTCACTCATTTGACCATTCAGGGAAATATTCGAGAGATTCTTCAGATCTCGATTTTGGATGTTCATCCGCCCCTGTATTACCTGTTGGTTAAACTCTGGTGCGGGGTATTCGGGAATAGCCTTCCCGCGATCAGGATGTTTTCCCTGGTGTTCAGCATCCTCAATATTCTGCTGATCGCGAATGTTCTCTATAGGTTGTTGGGCGCGGAATCAAGATCTGCCAGAACAGGGATCTACGTTATGGGGGGCCTGATCCTGTCTAACCATCCCTGGATCGTTTCGATCTCCTCGGTCGCCAGGATGTATTCCCTGGGCAATTTTTTGGCATTATCCTCCTCTGCGGTTCTGATTTATTATTTCAACAAGCCCAGAGGCCGGTCACAATATTGTGGCCTTACTCTATACGGTGTCCTCGCCGGATTACTCTGCCTCACTCACTATGTCGGCGCATTTGTCATTCTAGCACAGGCTTCGGGTATTGTTTGCATGCTGCTCTTCCGAAGACCGCTTCAGATCAAAACCTTTGTTCCCTATCTTCTGAGCCTGACCTCTTTCATAATAGTACTTGCCGCATGGTTACCCTTTGCCGCGCAACAGGTGCATGACGTCCATACGGGCTATTGGATTACAGAAAAGGGATTCGATATTTACTCAGTGCTTTTGCACAACTATTTCTTTTCGTTTCCTTCCTTCAGTATCCCAATGGCGGTGTTCGGGTGTCTGGTTTTCATTGCCCTTTTGGCTATGCCCTTTCGAAATCGAGCTGTCAATTGGTACTATGGCGGATTATTTGTGATTCCACCTTTATTCTTGGTGGGGATCAGTTTGTGGTGGCGGCCGCTCATCAGCAGGGGGACGGTGCGTTACTTTTCATTTTCGTTGATCTTCTTTGGGATCGTATGGGGCCTGATTATTTCACGGTGGAGGAATCTGATCGCGGCGGGGATCGCCATTGTTTCCATCGGATTTGCACAAATTGCGACCAATGACCGGCTTCGCGCTGCGGCGGGTCTGGACCCTACCGTGGAATATCAACTTGCTGGGTGGGTAAAACAAGAGGTTGAGCCGGGCTCCCAAGTGTTGTTGTATGAAAGTCCGCCATTTTTTATGTGTTTTTCCTATTTCTGGAATGCCCCCGACCAGATTGGCTTCCCCGATCATTTATTCAATCTTGCAAACTGCCATGGTTATTCCGGCCACATAGTACATATCGCGTGCATACCCTCCGATAGGATTTTTCGCTTCCCCATCGATTCGACGGAGTTTGTTGGAGCATATCTAGTTTCCTCAATAGCAGAATCGCAGGCGTTTATCGACCAGGAAATCCTTCGGTTGGATCGGATCAAGGATCTTCAGCTTAACGGGAGGACATATTTCCTTTTCAAGGTCACAGCCATCCCATAGGCTCCCCATTATGGGAAATGGAGGAGGTTGAAAAGGGCTGGCCATCGGGCACCTTACTGGGAATCGCAAAACCACCAGCAAAGGAGCCTGAAGATGGTACCAGCCCGCCACCAATTTACGATACTTAAGCAGGTCGTCGAATTGATTCCGAGAAATCTTGTGGCCAAGTTGGCCAAGGAGTTTGGCGTCGATAAGCAAAGCCGGAGCATAAGTCCTTGGAGCCATGTGGTCAGTCTACTTTTCGCTCAGCTTTCCCATGCGTTGAGCCTCAACGACATCGTCGATACCCTACGCAACCACAGTGGAGCCTTACTCACCGTTCGTGAGGCAGTGCCGCCCAGCAGGAATGGATTGTCCAACGCAAACCGAACCCGTAACGCAGACATGGCTGAGGCATTATTCTGGCAGGTTCTAGAAGCCTTCCGGGCAAAGCATCCCACCTTTGGAATGGGCAGGAAGTACTGCGGGATGCCGCGGCGGTTCAAGCGCCTGATCAATGTGGTCGATTCCACAACGATTAAGCTTGTGGCCAATTGCATGGATTGGGCCAAGCACCGCCGCAAGAAAGCAGCCGCCAAGTGCCACATGAGGCTTGATCTTCAAACCTTCCTTCCTCGCTTTGCGGTGGTGAAAGCAGCCAGCACCAGTGACGCGACAGAAGCCCATCGCCTGTGTGCTGCAATGAAAGACGGTGAGGTGGTGGTCTTCGACAAGGCCAACGTCGACTATGCCCATTTGTACGAACTGACCAAGCGGGGCGTGTTCTGGGTAACCCGAGCAAAGGACAATATGGCTCACGATAGGGGAAAGGCTCTCACCAACCCCAAGGGACGGATCTTGTGTGACAGGATCGTCAGGCTCAAGGCTGCCAAGTCTTTCCAGCTATATCCGGAACCGATCCGGGTAGTCGAAGGGATGATCGAGATCGACGGAAAGGAACAGATCCTGACCTTCATTACCAACAACCTTGAGTGGGCCCCCAGTTCGATTGCCGAGCTCTATAAGGGCCGATGGGGGATCGAGGTCTTCTTCAAGCAGATCAAGCAGACCCTCCAACTGGCTGACTTCCTGGGGCACAACGAGAACGCTGTGAGGTGGCAGATTTGGACGGCCTTGTTGGCCTACCTCTTGTTGCGGATGATCGCTTTCCTTTCTGAATGGATGCGAACTTTCGAACGCCTATTCACCGCTCTCAGAGGGGTTTTGTGGAGCCGTCTGGACATGATAAGCGTTTTGGATTGCTGTGGGACAGCATCCGGTGAGATTCGAATGCGAGGTAGGCCTGAGGAGGCTTACCTACCTGGGTTTATCATCTGATTCCTATGGGACAGCACATGAACAATGGTGTCCATCCTCCTTAGTTATTTAGGTCTACCGGCCTATGCCGCAACGAATTACACCTTGCCAAATGGCAACGCTAGGAGAAAAACCTGAACTGGGTCCTCACGGACGATACCCCAAGGCCCAGTATCTATGCGGGCTGGGCTTGCCCGAAACACCCATTTTCTAGACTTATGGGATCACTGTGTTTCAAGGTTGGGCTTCATCAACCTGAAGCCGAAGAATGATTGGAGATACCTGAGTTGACCGCGAAAGGCGCCATAATGGAGAACAGGCCATTTCCTTACCGACGGCTTCCCTAAAAACGTATCCTGAATTGCATGGCATTCTTCCCTCAATGAAAAGTGTCCTTTCTGCAAGCGTGCGAGACCCCTTTTTGAGGGCACGCTTGTGATCCAGCTCTACAGTCGGGTCCACTTTCCCATTCACCATTGGTCGCCGCCAATCGTTGGTAACCAAGGTAAGACACAGACTTGTCAGATTCCACGCACACCTGCGGAATAGGACACCCCTTTATACGTGCGGCTAACCCGAGGCGCATTTTGTTTTGAATGCCCGGTCCAAAGGCCGGACGAGTCTATTATTCGCGTGACGCCGAAGTGAGTATACCGCTACAATCGCATGCCATTATGAAAAACATCCATTTCCTGGTTCTCTTCGCATTCCTGATCAACGCTCCGCGGGGTCTGTGCGCTGTGGAACAATGGGGCATGTTCGAAGCCACGTTTGAATCTGCCTCGTCTGCGGAACATCCATGGCTCGACACCACTTTTTCCGCGGTCTTCACCCAGGGCGACCGGGCCATTGACGTGCCGGGGTTCTGGGACGGAGGGCATACCTTCCGGGTTCGGTTCAGTCCGCCTGCCATCGGCGCTTGGGAGTTCACCACCCGAAGCAGTGATCCCGTGCTCGATCAGAAGTCAGGCCGCTTCACGGCAGTCGCTCCGGCGTCAGGGAATCACGGACCGGTCGAAGTTTTCGACACCTTTTACCTGCGCCACATGGACGGTACGCCTTATCACCAGTTCGGTACCACCTGCTACGCCTGGATCCATCAGCCTGAAGGGTTGCAGGAGCAAACCCTGAAGTCGCTGGCCGGTGCACCGTTCAACAAGATTCGCTTCTGTATCTTCCCCAAGAGCTACGCCTATAACCAAAACGAGCCGGAGCTGTTCGCTTTTTCCAAAAAACCGGACGGCGGTTTTGATTTCGATAAGCCGGACCCGGCTTTCTGGCACCATCTCGAACGCAGAATTCTCGACCTACAGCAGCTCGGGATCGAAGCGGATCTCATCCTCTGGCACCCATACGACCGCTGGGGCTTCGCCGATATGTCCGATGCGCAGGACGATGCATACCTGCGTTATGCGATCGCCCGGCTGTCTCCATTCCGCAATGTCTGGTGGTCGCTCGCCAACGAGTTCGATTTTATGACCAACCGGCCAAGGGGACACCGCGGCAACAAACAGATGGACGACTGGGACCGGTTCTTCGCGATCCTGCAGAAGGAAGACCCGCACCAGCGCCTGCGCGGTATTCACAACGGCGGTATCATTTACGACCACACCCAAACCTGGGTGACGCATGCCAGCCTGCAATCGTCCAACATGAACGGCGCCACCCGATATCGCGAGCAATACCAGAAGCCGGTCATTTATGATGAATGCCGTTACGAGGGCGATGTCCCCCATGGCTGGGGCAATCTCACGCCGATGGAGATGACCCAACGGTTTTGGCTCGGCACCCTCGCCGGCTGCTATGTCGGCCACGGCGAGACCTATCAACATCCTGAAGACATCCTCTGGTGGTCCAAGGGTGGAGTCCTCCACGGCAAGAGTCCCGAGCGGATTCAATGGTTGAAGGATATCATGGCATCCGCTCCACCGTTTCATACGCTCAAGCCGCTTGGAAGTGTCGATGGCCGATTCTTGCTCGGGCTCCCCGGCCGGTTCTACCTGCTCTACTGCCTGCCCGGTTCCAGGGATACCATAGAGCTTCCCGGTGACATGCCGTACAAAGTCGACCTGCTCAATCCGTGGGAGATGCAGGAGTATTCACTCGGCAGTGCGGATCCGGGATTGTTCGAAGCCACCGCTGGCGAACAGGATCTGGTTTACCGTTTCACTCGGTATGAGCCGGGCGAGCCACGCCGCCCCGACGCCAGGCCGGCGGCCTCCGTCACGGAAGGGATCGCGCCGCTGACCGTTCAATTTCAATCGAACACGGATCGGCCCGCCAACTGGGCCTTCGGCGATGGTGCCACCAGCGATCGAATGGCGCCGGAGCACACGTTCGATCAGCCGGGGCTCTATATGGTGACCATGACGGTCACCGACGGGGATGGGCAGCAATCGCTTGGGTTCATCACGATCGCGGTCGACCACGATGTTACCAAGCCGTTATTGCGAGCAGGGTTTGCGGGGGAAGAAGGGCACCCTGAGCTCACGCTGCACGGTACCGCGCGATTGGGCGCCGATGGCGGACTCCTCCTGCCGGCTGGCGAGCCTTGGGGGCGGGCCGAGGCGGGGGCGGACACTTCGTCGGCGCTCCTGGGCGGACTGCGATCCTTCACCATCACGGGCTGGCTGAAGCCAGACGACTTGAGTGTCGGAAGTGGTGGGAACCGGATCGTCTTCACGCTGCTGGAACGGAACGCCGGGATCGACCTTGTGCATCTCGCAGATGGACGCATGCGCCTATCGATCAATGAATGGCCGGACAACGTCCAAAACGACAGCAGTCCCGGCCGGCTGGTCTCTGGAAAGTGGGTCTGCTTCCGGGTCAGTTATGACGCGACCCGGGAGAAAGACCAGGTTTGCTGGCAATTCAGCGAGCCGGTGAAGGAACCGACTCCATCGCCCAAGCTCATTCAGGATCGCTGCAACACCTACAGCAGGGATGCGCTGCCGCCACAGATCGGGCCAATCGCGATCGGCAATTTCAACTCCACCATGAGCAGGTACGGCTGGGACCGCCAATTCCGTGGAGAGATCAAAATGCTGAGCATCCACGGTAGCCGCATCGATGGGTCAGGCGCAATGCTCATGGAAGATGAGTGATTGGCCCGATCCAATGCGACATTCATTTGGATGAGCAGAACTTGCGCGGGGTGGGGCGATTGAGAAGTGGGGGCAATGTGGGCCATGAACCAGGAGAATGTGTGCCGTGGTTCATGGCCACAAGCTTGGTTCGGTTAGGGGAGCAGCATGCCAACAGCTGACGAGGGTTTTTGTTGTTGACTCATTCATGCCCGCCGGGCATGTTTTTGTAAGAATTTGTGCTCCTCATTCTTCTGCTTTGTTGGATCATGAGCAAAGGTAACCGGAAAGGAACCATGCAGATGGTAACGGTTAAGAGTCCACAGTTCAGCTGGGATGCAACCCCGGATCCATTGCCTGCCGATGGGCACGGACCGCACTATCAGAGGTGTGGGTCACTGGGAAACCCTGAGAGCAATACAACCGCCGAGGGGAATGGTTCGAGATCGCTGGGATGGATTATTCGAATCGTTTATATTGTATCCTTTCGAACAGACCGACTTTCGGAAGTAGGCGAGTTGCCCTGCTGAGAATCTTCGCATTGCTCTGCCTTTTGGGAAGTTTCATCTTTACGCCAATTTCACGGGTGTACCCGGCCGATGAGTTTCCGGAATTGGAGATCTTCAGGGAGATGGAAGCCAAAAGGCGGGCGGTGTTCGATGATGTCAAGATCTATTATCATCGCAAAAGTGGAGAGCCAGGTGAGACATACAAAATCTTGGTTGAGGATAGTCTGTTCTGGCCCAGGTATCGAGAATCTGAATTCGAGGAACAGGAGGGGGAATACTGGATTTTGGAAAGCAGAGTAATGGGTCGAATCATTGGATCCAATTATGTGAAAGGCCTCGAAGGGGCCGATGTGATTATGGATACCTACCATGCAATCACTCCTGAAAAAAGGTTTGTAGGTAGAGATACTGCTGGACTGTTTATGGTGACAGGAAAGACGCCCCAAATTCCTGAACTCCAGGATACCGACTGGGATGAGGTCACAAGAGAGGAGACTTCCTTGGATGACGCCCCCTGCGCGAAATACCGATTCTATAAAAAGATGGAGGATCAAAAAACCCAATTCCGTCAGTATGATATTTTCGTAGATGAGGGGTCGGAATTCCTGCCAATTCGGCTCGATTATTACACGCATGGTTTTTTAGCGTTGAGCATTATTCCGTCCTACCAATCGACGGCAGATGAAATTGCGATGCCGATAGGATGGAAGACTCAAGGTTTCGGCCCATCAGACCAGCTTTGGATTTTAGATGAAGTGACTGTCGACCATATTGATTTCAATAGTCAGTTGAAGATTTCCGACTTCGATGATGACGCCCTGAATTGGGCTGCTTTTAATGGGGCCCAAAAGAGAGGATGGATCAGGAAAGGGGATGTGAAATATTTGGCTATTCGTGACTACTCAGGACCCCGTACACCCGGAGGCCGGATGACGATTACACGCGA
>CALLYA010000411.1 GCA_937875495.1 uncultured Verrucomicrobiota bacterium | reverse complement strand
AGGCTTCCGGCCGGCCGGCCGGCCGGCCGGAACCCCACCCGGATTGCGGTGACGCCATGCGGCGCGACCTCGGTCTGAAAGCCATCTTCGAAGCCGCCCAGGTCCTGTTGCCGCCAGAGGTCGCGCACTTGGAGCGTCCCGCTCAGGCCCAGGTCTTTCCATTGCACGCTGACCGGTTGGAAGTCATAGGCGTCCCGATTGAACAGGCCGATGGCGTAGTCGCCGTTCTCCAACTCCCTGGCCCAGACCTCGCGCCCGCCGTCCTTGTGGATCCGGCGGCCGGGCCGACCGAGCGGGTCCTGATCGACCCCGATGATCTCGTCGTTGCAGAGGAGGCTGAGCGTGAAATCGTCGAGGCGTGTGATGTCACCGCTGAGGATCAGCGGCGCGGCGACCAGTGCCCAGAGGGTGACGTGGCTGTACTGCTCGTCCGTGGTCAACGGTGTCGGCACTGTTGCGCCCTGCCAGTTGCTCAGGTAACCGATGAGCAGGTAATCGGGATCGTTCCAGCCGCCTGGCCCGCCGTACTTGTGCAGTTCCCGCTGGGAATAGACATCGAACCCGTCACGAAACAGCGCCGTTGCAATGCCGTTGAAGGAGAGGCCGAGGTCGCCTGCGGTGCGCCAGCTGTGACCTCCGACGGCGCGGCCCCATTCCCAGACATCGCCCATCCCGTACTGGCAGAGATTGAGGACGATATCGCGGTCGAGCCCGGGCAGGATCGCGCTGATGACGCGATACGGCTTCTGCAACTCCTCCACGCTGCTGTCCTTCGCGATCCGGCCGTAGCTGCACCAGTCGTACTTGAGGAAATCGAAGCCCCATTCCGCGAAGCGCTCGGCATCGAGCTGTTCGTGCTCCCACGCGCCGACAAACCCGGCACAGGTGAGGGGGCCGGGGGAGGTGTAGATCCCCGCCTTGAGTCCCTTGGCATGGATGAAATCGGTCAGCGCTTTCATGTCGGGGAAGCGCGGGTTGGCGTTGACCTTGCCCTCGGCGTCGCGTGGTTCCCCGCTGTAGGCGGGGTTGTCCGAGCCGGGCTTGACGGCCCAGCAGTCGTCGATATTGACGAATTGATAGCCGTGCTGGGCCATACCGTTGGAGATCATCGCCTCGGCCGCGGCGCGCATGATCTCGTCGGTGACGTGCGTCTCCCAGACGTACCAGCTGTTCCAGCCCATGTGCGGGGTGAGCGCGAGCGTATCGCCGAGGACGATGTGCAGCGTCTGCCGGTCGGTACCGTGGGCGTTGGTGGCGGAAATCGTAACCTCGTACGTCCCGGCGGACTCAGCCACGCCGGTGATGATGCCGCGCTCGGAGTCGATGGCGAGGCCTTCAGGCAGGCCTTCGGCTGTAAACCGCATCGGGCGCTCGCCGCTGGTGGGAACCATGAACAGGAACGGCTTGCCGGGACTGGCCCCGTAGATACGCGGGTGGTTGATCCGCGGCCGGTCCGGCGGGGGCGGGGTGAGGATGTAGGGCTCGGCGCGATAGACCGTGGCAACGGTCGGTGGCGGACCCGAGATCACGAAGCGTGCGTCCGCCCAGTTGGCGTGGTCGTAATTGATCCCGTCCCCGGCGTTGCGCACTTGGAGGTTCAGCCGCTCCACGCCCTCGAGCTGGACATGCACCTGCTTGGCCGGATCGCCCGCGCGCATGACACCGCTTTCCCAGACCACCTGTCCGTCCGCGGCGACGATGAATTCGATGCTGGCCGGTTGCCCGGCGACTTCGTCGTCGACGCCGACCCAGGCCTGGAAATGGCCCTGCTGTTCGCCGGTTTTCAGCATGAGCGCGCTGTCGGCATGCGTCCCGACCCCGCGCTGAAAGGTTTTGCCGGCGATCGTCAAGGGGCGTTCCTGGATCGAGAGATTTCTCTGGGCTTGACCCCAACCGGCCGTCATATGTTCAATGGGAAGCTCATCCAGGAAGATGGTCCGGCCATCGACCGCAACGGATGGAAGGAGTAGAAGAGCCCAGAGCAGGGTGACGACCTGAGCGGCTGAGAAGGTCCGTTTCGCGTTCATGTTGATCCTCGGTGTGGGCAGGTGCGGAGCGCTGGATGCCTGGCATGACGCCATGGCGGGAATTTACTTGGGAATCCAAAGGGCATGCGACGGGTGCCATTTCAAACGATTGTAACGGGAGAGAGTGACATGGTCCATCGAATCTGGCGGAAGAGCGTTGGTCTCGGCTTGATCGGCCTGGTGAGCATCTGTGGGTGGCTCCCGGCCGCGGACGATTCCAGGGTCAGCCTCACTCTCGATCCCGAGGCGGTCCTGCACCCGATCGATCGCAAGGTCTACGGGCATTTCCTCGAGCATATCTATCACTCCTGCAATGGCGGACTCTGGGGTGAACTCGTCTGGAACCGGAGCTTTGAGCAGGTCCAGATGGGGCGCTGGTCGCTGGAGGACGGGGGCCTGCGTCAGGCGAGCATGGCGACGGACCAGCGCTGGGTCTTTGGTGATCGGGAATGGACCGATTACGAGTTCACGTTGAAGGCGCGAAAAGAGGGTGGCAACGAGGGCTTCCTGATCCTGTTCCGGGTGGCGGATGCGGAGGAGAATGCCTTCTACTGGTTCAACCTCGGTGGTTGGGGCAATGCACGTTCCGCGGTGGAGCGCGGATTGGGCGACGGCCAGCGCTGGGGGGTGGTCGGACCCAACGTGCCGCTGACGATCGAGACTGACCGCTGGTACGACCTGCGCCTGCGGTGCGAGGGCCGACGGATCCAGTGCTGGGTGGACGGCGAGCAGGTGCTCGATTTCACCGATGACGAACGTGCCCTGCTGAAGGGCCAGGTCGGAGTCGGCTCCTGGGCGACCAAGGTGGCTTATCGCGACCTGCGTGTGGTCGATCTGGCGGGCAACCTGTTGTTCGAGGGTCCGGCGGCCGATCCTGCACCGGTGCGCGACGCGGGCAAGCACTGGGAGGTCCTTGGTGACGGAGTGGTGACGGTTACCGCGGACGATGCGCTCAACGGCGGGAATGCGCTGCTGCTGGACGCGCGCGAGGGCGAGTGCGGTGCGGCGCAGGGAAATTATCACTTCGATCAGGGCGCGATCTACAAGGGCTCGCTCTGGGCGAAATCGGAGCGCGCGTCTGAGCTGCAGCTGCGCGTGCGGTCGGCGGACCCCGATCAGGCGCCGATCACGCTCAACCTGGAGGTCCCCGCCGGGGACTGGTCTGAAATCCCGTTCCAATTCCGGCCGGAGTGGACGAGTAAGAGCGCGACCGTGGAGTTGACCGCGGCAGCAGGCGGGCGGGTGTTGGTCGACCAGGTCTCGATCATGCCGGCCGAGTGGGAGAAGGCGGGCGGGTTTCGGCCTGACCTGCTCGATGCCATTGCGGCCCTGAATCCGCCGGTGATCCGGTGGCCGGGCGGCTGTTTCGCCTCTGCGTACCGCTGGAAGGCCGGTATCGGGCCCCAGCGGGAACGGCGCATGTATCCGATCGAGATCTGGGATGACCAGGACAGCAATTCCTTCGGGACCGACGAGTTTATTGAGATGTGCCGCCGCGTCGGTGCCGAGCCGCTGATCGTGGTCAATATCGGGACCGACGAGTGGAACGCGGACCCCGATCCCGAGGAGTTCATGCAGGAGGTGCTCGATTGGATGGAGTACTGCAACGGCCCGGCCGATTCGGAGTGGGGGCGCGTGCGTGCCGCGAATGGGCATCCCGAGCCATATGACGTGAAGTACTGGGAGATCGACAACGAGACCTGGCACATGGGCGCGGAGGCGTATGCGGCGGCGGTGAAACGGTTCGCGCCGCGGATGCGCGCCGCGTTCCCGGATGTCCGTCTGATCGCATGCGGCAGCGGTGGGATGGGTGCCAGTGCCGAGGCCTGGAACGGCACGGTGATTGGCGAGTGTGCGGAGCTGGTCGACTACATCAGTATTCATCACTACGAAAACCCGGACCGCTTCAACGATGGCCCGGGTGCGTATGAGGCATTCTTCCGGAAGACCGGCGAACAGATCGCGGCCTCGGCCAATCCCAACATCAAAATCTATGTCTCCGAGTGGAACGCGCAAACCATCGATTGGCGCACCGGCCTTTACTGCGGCGGGATCCTCAACGCGTTTGAGCGCTGCGGTGACATCCTCGAGATCGGCGGGCCGGCGCTCTTCCTGCGACACCAGAGCGCGACCGGCTGGAACAACGCATTCATCAATTTCGACCAGAGCGAATGGTTTCCGGCTCCGAACTACGTCGTCATGAAGCTCTGGCAGGAGAACTACCTGCCGAACCGCTTGCAATTCGAGGGCGCCACAGGCGGCCTGGACTGTGTCGCCACCGGCGACGGCAAGGCGGGGGTCATGGCGCTGAAGCTAGTCAATCCCGCAGCCGCCGCGGTGCCGGTCGCGGTCACGATCAAGAGCGATGCCCCGATCCGTTCTGCGGCATTGCAATGGGTCCGGGCTGACGCGCTCTCCGAGCAGAACAGTCTCGAAACACCCGACAACATTCAGGCTGAGCCGGGTCCGCTCCGACGCTCCGGACGCGTCGTGGAGTGGACGATGCCGGCATGGTCTGTCGGTGTGTTGCGCATTGAATTTAGTGATCCAACCAATTGAGCCAAGACTTGGGAGAAGAACTGATGAGTCGCATATCCAGGCGTGCTTTTTTGTCCTCGGTGCTACCCGCTGCGGCGGCGGTGCAAATCGTACCCAGGCATATCATTGCTGCGAGCGGTCAGACGCCGCCGAGTGAAAAGGTCAATGTTGCCATTGTCGGGGTAGGCGGCCGTGGCTGGGCCAGCGTCGAGGGCCTGCGCCACGAGAATTTTACCGCTTTTTGCGAAGTCGATCTCGTGCGCGGTGAGCAGGCACTGAGGACCTTCCCGAATGTCCCTGTCTATTCCGATTACCGGCGCATGTTCGATGAGCGCGAGAAGGAGATCGATGCCGTCGCCGTCTGCACACCGGACCATACGCACGCGGTGATCTCCCTGGAGGCGATCCGGCGGGGCAAGCATCTCTTCTGCGAGAAGCCGCTCGCGCACACGGTCCATGAGGTCCGCACGCTGATGAAGGCCGCTGCGGAGCACGACGTGGTGACCCAACTCGGCAATCAGGGGCATTCGTTCGGCGACATCCGCAGGTTCTGTGAATGGGTCTGGGACGGCGCGATCGGGCAGGTGCATACCGTGCACGCGGGCTGCAACAACAGCTACAGCCGGGTCGGCCAGCTCGGACAGCTGAACGAGCGGCCGCCGGTGCCGGACACCCTGGATTGGGATCTCTGGCTCGGCCCCGTGCAGGAGCGGGCCTATCATCCGATGTATGTCCCCGGCAAATGGCGCGGCTGGAGCGCGTTCGGCTCCGGCATCATCGGCGACTGGATCTGTCACGTGGTCGATCCGGTCTTCTGGGCATTGGATCTCGGCGCGCCGGAGACGGTTCAGGCCGAAGTCGACGGTTATGACCCGAAGCAGCACGGCGAGACCTTCCCCGGGGCTGTGCGCGTGACCTATACCTTCGGCAGCAAGGGCTCCCGCGGTCCCGTCACGCTCCACTGGTACAGCGGTGGCAAGCGGATGCCGCGGCCGGATGGCCTGCCCGAGGGGCAGAACGTGCCGGATATCGGTGCGACCGTGCTGGGCGAACGCGGTGGGATCGTGTACGGCTCGCACGGCGCCGGCGGACTCCGCATCTTCCCCGAGGAACAGATGCAGGCTTACAAGCAGCCGGAGCCAACGCTGCCGCGCGTGCCGGGGCATCACCAGGATTTCCTGGACGCGATCCGAAGCGGGAAGAAGGCGGGCTCCGATTTTGCATACGGCGGGCCGCTCACGGAATTGGCGCTGCTGGGGATCATCGGGATGCGGTTCCCCGGTCAGCGGCTCGAGTGGGACAGCCGAGCGGTCCGCTTCGCGAACCACCCCGAGGCGAACCGCTGGCTGCAATCCGCCTACCGTGATGGCTGGGCGCTGTAACGCGAATCAGAGGTCGTCGGAAAAGGTAGCGGTGACCTCCCCATCCGGATCCGAAAAGCCTCGCGCAGAGGCGCAGAGGCGCAGAGGAAATTTCGCCTGACCATGGAGGTGGGTAGGTTCCATGCTCTGCACCCTGCTTTTTTGGGGGGGATTTTTTAGATCCATCGTTTCAGCAGACCAAGGCAGTTCCTAAAAACTGCTGCGATGTAGCTGCATTTCCCCTTCCAATATACCTCTGCGTTCTTTGCGAGAGTCCTCCCCATCCGGATCCGGAGAGTCTCCCGCAGAGGACGCAGAGGACGCAGAGGGCGCGGGGAGATCCTTGATGGCCAGACCAATCACCAGGTGGCTCAACGTTCTCAAGCCGCATGCCCAACCCCACCCACAGCGGACCTTCATCTCGCGGCCCGACTTCATGGGCCGCGTAAAGCCTGGGAGCGCCGACGTCCCCGTCGGCCACCAATTCAAAGTGTGAGCCGACG
>CALLYA010000410.1 GCA_937875495.1 uncultured Verrucomicrobiota bacterium | reverse complement strand
TCCCTACACGACGCTCTTCCGATCTGTATTCTCACTGAGCTGGAGCTCGTCCAGGAGTGCGAGTGTCTCACCGATCTGTCGATCTGCGAGGCTGCAGAAGGCCGCATAGACCTTCTCGTTGGTCGTCCATGGTTTGTCTTTGTATGCGAGCCAAGCGGGGTCGGTATTGGGGATCTCGTACCGCGAGTGGGGGATGTTCATGGGGACATAGCAGAAGAAGGGCTGATCCTTGTGGTCCCGGATGAACGCGTGCATCTGGTCCACGATGCGGTAGGGCGCGAAGACGTAGTCCGATTGAGTTTGAGGCGCTTTGGTATCGATCGGGCCTGAGGATCGGTTTTTTTGGTAGAAGCCTTTGTTGGGGAGGGGGACCTTCCGGCCGGAGTCGATCAGGTATTCGGGAAAGTAGTAGTGTGCATGCACCTGATGATAGTACCCGAAGAACTGGCTGAACCCCTGGCGTTCCGGGACGCCGGGGGTATCGAGGTCGCCGATGCCCCATTTGCCGAATCCGCCGGAGACGTAGCCGGCCGATTGTAGGACCTCCGCGATGGTGACATCGCTGTCGCGCAGGGGGATGCCGCCGGAGTTGCCGCGAACGGAGCCGCGTCCCATGTGATAGCCGGTCATGAGCGTGGAGCGTGCAGGTGCGCACACGGAGCATCCCGAATAGGCACGCAGAAAGCGCATCCCCTCCGCTGCGAGGCGATCGATATTGGGTGTTGCGATGGTGCTGCCGCCATATGCGCCCGGATCGGTCATGCCCATATCGTCCACGATAAAGAACAAGATATTCGGCTTGTCCGCCTGGGTGGCGTGGGCCTGGGCGTGAATCGCCATAAGGAGGAGCATTGCGCAGACCGCCCGCAGGGGGATGCTGAGCGGGCGATGGTACTGGGGGTACTTGGGAATCTGGTGTGTCATGCGTCCTCCCGGAGCCTGATTCGAGGAAAAGAATGCTGCGCCGTAGCGCGATGGATGGGGTTGATGAGAGAGGGAATGATGATGGCATGCGCGGGAGGGAAAGGGAAGCCTGAGGCTTGAGGAGGCCGGCAAGAGGTGGGAGGGCCGATGTGGGTGGAGCGTTGGCAGTGGAGATGTGAACTACTGAGCGAATAGGCGGTGGAGGTGCGGTGGACGTTTTGGTTGCGAGTGCTCGACGCCGAATCGGGGTTTCCATCGATTTCGATTTCGATTTCGATTTCGCAAATTCACCAGACCATTCGGATTTGGAGAGTCTCCCGCAGAGGGCGCAGAGGGCGCGGTGGCGTTTTCGACCTTGCCCGGGGAGTGGGTGGGGGCAAGGCCCTGATCCCTACCTTTTGGGGACTTTTATGATATACCGTTTTCAGCGGGCCAAGGCTGTTGCGGGGATCACCTCAACGCGGCAGGCAAACCTCTCCTTCCGGACCTTCGTGTCTTCGCGTCTTCCCAGTTTTCCTTTCCCCTTCCCTCACCCCTTGCCGTCCTCCTCTTCCGGTCGTCGGTCCCGTGAAAACGTTTGTCTTCGCTTTCCGCTTGCGACGGGGCCTGGCATTTATGAAGATATGGGACCGATCAATTCCGGTATTGGAGTTTGGTTCTCTTCCTGCTCCAGGCCGATACATCCTGGATGGAAGGATCAGCGACGATGGCATCAGAGCAGAGGCGAGACGAAGGGAATCGAACTCCGAGTGCCGGCACGGGAGCCTTTTGGCGTTGGCCCTTGCATTGGCAGATCCTGCTCGGGTTAGTTGTGGGCGGGGTGGTTGGGTTTTTTGTGGCCTCATCGGCGTTGCGGTCCGCCGATGCGGCGGGCGAGCTCAAGTCAGCGGTCTCGCTCGTGCAAAAGGGCATCCCGTTCCTGGTCTTCCAGCTGATCGGCGATCTCTTTCTCAACGGACTGAAGGTGATTGTCATTCCGTTGGTGACGAGTTCGATAGTGCTGGCGGTCTCCTCGCTCGGTGCGCAGTCCGGGTTCGGCCGAATGGGGCTGAAGACTTTGACCTACTACCTCTGCACCAGCACGATCGCCATCCTGGTCGGCCTGACCCTGGTCAATGTCTTCACTCCGGGGACACTGGCGGATGGCCAGGGGCTGCTCGAGGGGCGTGATATGGCCGATTTCTCTATAGAGGCGGAGGCGCTCAGCGAGAAGGTCGGCGACAGCACTGCCTCTTCGTTTCTCGGGGTATTCCGCAAGATGATCCCTGACAACCTGGTGGTCGCTGCGCACGAGGGGAACCTGCTCGGGTTGATCATTGCGTCGATGGTGACGGGATTCTTCATGACCCAGCTGAAGGGCGGGCCGCGGGAGACGTTCGAGAACTTCTGGAACGCGGTGTATGAGGTGTCACTGAAGGTGACCAATCTCGTATTGGTCTTCGCGCCCTTGGGTGTTGGGATGTTGGTTGCGGCGACGGTGAGCGAAAATTATGCGCGTCTTGCTCCGGACGATCGGTTCGGGGCCTTTCTGGGTGGGATTGTGGAATTCACACTGATCGTGCTGGCGGCGCTCGCGATCCACATGCTGGTGGTGATGCCGTTGATTTTGCGGTTTGTCGCGCGGGTGCGGCCGTCCCGACATTTTCGCGCGATGTCGCCCGCGTTGATGACGGCCTTTTCCACAGCCAGTTCGAATGCGACGTTGCCGGTGACGATGGAGTGCGTCGAGGAGCGAGCCGGGGTATCGAACCGCACCACCAGCTTTGTCCTGCCGCTGGGTGCGACGGTCAACATGGACGGCACGGCTTTGTACGAGTGTGCAGCCGCGATGTTTGTCTGCCAGGCAATGGGCTTTCAGCTGGCCTTGCCGCAGCAGTTTTTCGTGGTATTGGTGGCCTTACTGACGAGCATTGGTGTGGCCGGGGTGCCCAGTGCCTCGCTGGTAGCGATCGTGGTCATTCTGCAATCGCTCGAACGTCAGCTCGGGGTGGTCGGACTGGTTGCCGCACTGCCGATCCTGCTGGTTTTCGACCGGTTATTGGATATGTGCCGAACGGCCGTGAATATTTTTTCAGACTCCGTCGGCGCGGTGACGATTGCGCGTTCGGAGGGGGAGTCAGGGGTCTTGGAGGCTTGATCTCCGGTTTTTTTGATCAACAAGGAGTTTGGGGCATGAGCAGTGCTGAAGGGAAGAAGGCGGACATCGGTCTGATCGGTCTGGCGGTCATGGGCCAGAATCTGGTGCTCAACATCGCCGATCACGGGTACGAGATATCGGTTTACAACCGGACGACGGCGAAGATGACGGAATTCATCGACCGCTGTCGGCGGGAGGAGCCTTCGGCAGCGCGGGTCCAGGGGCATGCCGGCTTGGATGCCTTTGTCGCATCCCTGGCGCGTCCACGTAAGGTTGTGATCATGGTCCAGGCGGGTCGTGGAACGGATGCGGTGATTGATCAACTCGTGCCGCTGCTGGAGAAGGGCGACATCATTATTGACGGCGGCAATGCGCAGTGGACGGATACGATTCGGCGGGAGAAGGCGCTGAAGGCCCAAGGCTTTTATTTCATCGGCTCCGGAGTTTCCGGCGGCGAAGTCGGCGCCCGATTCGGTCCGTCCCTGATGCCGGGCGGCGACCCGGAGGCCTGGGCCAAGATCGAGCCGATCTGGAAGGCGATTGCGGCGAAGGTCGACCCCGAGACCGGCGCACCGATGGAGGATTCCGTTCCCGGCAAGCCTGTGACCGGCGGGTTTGCCTGTACGGCACTGATCGGCGCGGACGGGGCTGGGCACTATGTGAAGATGGTGCACAACGGGATCGAGTACGGCGACATGCAGCTGATCTGCGAGGCGTACAACCTGATGAAGTGCATCCTCGGCATGGACGCGGGTGCGATCGGCAAGGTCTTCGAGGAATGGAACAAGGGTGAGCTGGGCAGTTACCTGATCGAGATCACGGCGGACATCTTACAGCAGTCCGACCCGGCGAAGCCCGGCCGGTTCCTGGTTGATTCGATTCTCGACACGGCCGGCCAAAAGGGGACGGGCAAGTGGACATCCGTGAGTGCTTTGGACATGGGGATTCCCGCCAACACGATTGCTGAGGCGGTCTTCGCGCGCTGTTTGAGTGCTCTGAAGGAGGAGCGCGTCGATGCGTCGAAGCTGTTGGTCGGCCCCGAGCCTGCCTATACGGGCGAGCGTGCGGAGCTGATCGCGGCGATCCGGGATGCGCTCTACTGCTCGAAGGTTTGTGCGTATGCCCAGGGCTTTCAGCTGATGGCCGAGGCCCAACGCGAATACGGTTGGGCGCTGAATTTCGGTGAGATCGCCTCGATCTGGCGTGGCGGGTGCATCATTCGTGCGCGCTTCCTGCAAAAGATCACGGAGGCCTTCGAGCGGGATGCGCAGCTGAAGAACCTCCTGCTGGACGACTACTTTAAGCGCAGTGTACTGGCGGCCCAGGCGAATTGGCGCAAGGTCGTGGCTCTGGCCGCGCAGAACGGGATTTCGGCACCTGCGTTCATGTCGGCGCTCGCCTATTTCGACGGTTACCGCGCGGCGGTCTTGCCGGCGAACCTATTGCAGGGCCAGCGCGACTATTTCGGTGCGCATACTTACGAGCGTGTGGACCAACCCCGCGGCAAGTTCTTCCATCTCGACTGGCCGGAAGCGGACAGGCCGCAGCTGGAGATTCAATAGTCGCCGGGTGTCGGACCTATCCGAGTTGCATGAAACGGTGGGCGCGGGAACGCGCCCATTGTTCGTTTTTGCGATGGGGCCTTCGCGATTCCACGATCGCTGGTGAGAAAAGTCCTGCCACAGAGATCACCGAGAACACAGAGGGGGTAAGTCCTTTCCCATCCGGATCCGGAGAGTTTCCCGCAGAGGGCGCAGAGGGCGCGGTGGGGTTGCCTGCCTGCCTGCCTGCCTATCGGGTTGGGTAGGTTCCAGGCTCTGCACCCTACCTTTTGGGCGAATTTTTAGATAAATCGTTTCAGCAGACCAAGGAAGTTGCTGAAAACGGCTCCGGTGTAGGTACATCTCCCCCTCCCAATACACCTCCGCGCCCTCTGCGTTCTCTGCGGGAGTCCTCCTCATCCGGCCCCGGAGACCTTTCGTTGTCGGCGAAAGGGCTTTTCGAAGGGTCGATATCGAGTCCGATCTTGCTTCGCCATTGACCGTTTGGGACGCCTCTGGCCGGGGTGGAATCGGGCGATCGTTTGATTTCCGAAGGCCCTGGAATATTCTCTGATGAACAACTCGAAGCTTGGAAATACCTCGAACGTGAAGGAATACGATATGGCGATTGAGCGAACGCTGGCGATCATCAAACCGGATGCAGTGGAACAGGGTTATGCCGGCAAGATTTTGGACGACATCCTGGGTGCGGGATTCAAGCTCCTTGCGATCCGCCAGGTGCATCTCACGCAGGCCGAAGCCGAAGCCTTTTACTCCGTGCATCGCGAGCGCCCCTTCTTTTCCAGTCTCGTGCGCTTCATGACCAGCGGCCCCTGCATCCCGATGGCATTGGAGAAGGAGGACGCGATCGCCGGCTATCGTGCCCTGATCGGCGCCACGGATCCTGCTGAGGCCGCCGATGGGACCGTGCGAAAGAAGTTCGCTCAGAACAAGGAGCGCAATGCGGTTCACGGATCTGACTCCGTTGAGAACGGCCAGGCCGAGATCGGCTTTTTCTTCACTGCAAAAGAGCTATTGCAGGGCTGACCGTTTCCATCGGCGCCTCCAGGCAACGGTTGCCGATCATAAGACCATGGTCTGAATCGAAATCGGGATCGAAATCGGGATCGAAATCGGGATCGGAATCGGGATCGGAATCGGAATCGAAGAAATCGATTCCTGCTTGTTCAGCTTGGCGCCTAGCTCTCTGAGCACCGCTCAAACCGTGTTGCCGGGCGCAATCATATGCTTGCGGTACCCGGTTTCTCCTGTCCGAATCCCATCCCGCTTCCATTTCGAAACCGAGACCGATAGCGACCTCGATCTTGCTTCGCAATCAACCTTTTTGTACGCGCATCCAGCAAGGAGTGGTGCGATCCATGAATCTCTATTTTCTCCTTGAGGACAGCGGACACCGGCGGGTCATCACCATCGATGTCGCCAGTATTGACGAGCATAACGTGCACCTGGTTCAGGCGGAGCTGTTGCCTCTACTCGACGATTTTTCTGAAGTGGTGCTGGATCTTCATGCCATTGGGTTTATGTCGAGTTCCGGTATCGGACTGCTCCTGCGATGCCTGCAGACGATGAAGGCGAAGGGCGGCGAACTATCGTTGCGCCGCCCTTCGCCTAAGGTCCGGGTTTTGTTTGACATCATCGGGTTGGAGCGTGTCCTCCCGATCGAGGACCAACCTGAGGCGGAGTGAATGCGTTGCTCCAGGCCGGTGGTGGGCGGGTCAGCCCTCTTGGCGCTGGAGGATGAGGAGCCAGTCGTTGCCGCGGCCGTTGCTCGGCGGCTGGAAGGTGTGGAGGTTGTCGATCTTGAACGGACCGATCTCTGTCTTCCGGCCGTTGCGCGGGTTGAACCAGGATGCTTGAATGTTCATGCCGGTCCAGTCTCCGAGCTCGAGTTCGATCGTCTTGCCCATCGGCGTATAGACCAGTGCGAAACCGGCGTGCGTGGAGAGTGCGGCACGGATGTGGCCGGCCCCATTGCCACCATCGTTTTTGAGGATTGCCTGATACGGCTCCAGGCTCTGCCAATCCAACGATTCGAACAGCCGTCGCATGTGGCCCATTTGCTGGGAGCCCGGGTGACCGACAGCTGTTTTCCAGGGGGTTCTGGCCGAGGAGATCGGACCGCGTCCCGGCTGCCACATCTGCCAGATGTTGTGGTTCCCGTAGGTGTGTCCCGCGGCCCCGCACAGCATCGACCAGTAAGCGGCTTGGCGAACATCCCAATCGTCGAACCAGCCATTCTCCGGTTTCCAATCGATCGGATGATCTTCGTAACGGGGTTCGCCGTCGAGCACCGGTTTGGTCGGGGTCTTCATCCGGACGGCGAGGGTTTTGTTGTGGTTGTGTTCATTGGCCCTGCTGTGGCCGGACTGGAACATGTTGAAGTCGAGCCATGCGTCGTTGTGGAACCAATCCGCCGAGCATGCCCCGCCCATGGGGTGGTAGGTCATGAGGTTGCGCCCGTCGTCGCCCTCTTTGAGGCCGGTCGCCATGGCACGGATGATCTCGAAATGCTGCGGCTCCTCGGGGCTGCGATCGCCGCCGAGGATCCAGATGATCGGTTTATTCTTGTAGCGCTGACCGAGATAGCGGCCGTAGACCAGGGCGTTTTCGGGGGTGAAGCAGACGGGGCCGACGCCCCATTTCTTGTTGAACTTATCGCCCCAGGTGGGGAGCATGCCGATGAAGATGCCGAGCTCCTCGGCCTTGTTCACGATGTAATCGACGTGTTCGAAGTATGCGGGGTTGGGGCGTGTGGGATCGTTCTCGATCAGCGGAGTGTGTCCGTAAGGATTCGGGGTGTTGAGTCCGTCCAGTTCCGCCAGGACCACGGCTTGGATGACGGTGAAACCTTTATGGGCGCGATCCGTCAGATACGCATCCACCTCTTCGCGGTTGAGCCGATGGAAGAGTTCCCATGCGGTATCGCCGAGGTAGAAGAACGGGGTTTGGTCGGCATACACCAGGTGGCGTCGATCCTGTGAGAGTTCGAGTGCCTGGCCGGCTTGCGCAACGGCCGCTGGTGGAAGGCAGAATCCCGCTAGGAGGAAGAGTGAGGTGACAAGCGAAAAGGATGGCTTCATCGTGAGACACCGGTTCGGGGATGTGTCAGAGTGGGTTTTCGGCGGGGCATCGACCTGACAGCCCGCGCCGTGGTAATCCGTGCAACATACCGAGGTCGACTTCTATCAAGGAGCGCGTGGATGTTCAATTCAGAAGTGCCGACGATCCCCGGGCCGATGTGCCCAGCGGTCGCACTCAAGGTCCCCGACGAGGAGTTGGATTTGGCGCAGACGCTTTGCAACGGGCAGACGTTTCGTTGGCGCGAGTGTCGACCCGGGCAATGGTTTGGGCTGATCGAGAACCGGCCGGTTTGGGTGACGCACCATGCGGGATTGCTCCAGGTCTACGGCCTGCCGGAGCCGCCGTCGGTTGTGCGTGTGCGCGAGTACTTCGATCTGGCAACGCCGATGGCGGATATCCTTGCTACGTTCCCGGCCGCGGATCCGGCGATGCAGGCCGCGGTCCAGGCCTATGCCGGCATGCGGCTGCTCCATCAGGACCCCTGGGAGATGCTGATGAGCTTTGTTCTGGCGAGCAACAAGCGCATTCCGCACATTCAGCAGTGCATCGAGCGGTTGTGCGCGCGCTACGGTGAACCGATCCCAACAGGCGAGGACGGTGCGACGGTTTATGGCTGGCCGTCCGCCTCGACGCTGGCCGGTGCGACCGAAGCGGATCTTCGTGCCTGTGCCCTCGGCTACCGCGCGCCCTACATCTCGGCGCTGGCACGGATGGTCGAATCCGGGGCGATCGACCTGGTCCTGCCGTATTCCATGCGGTATGAGGAAGCGCAACGCTATTTGCAGCAGATCCCCGGCATCGGTCCCAAGGTGGCCGACTGCGTGTTGTTGTTTGCGTACGGCCACCAGGAGGCGTTTCCGATCGACGTCTGGATCGACCGGGTGCTCAGGCGGTTTTACACGGGCGGCAAGCCGGTGCCGGCGAAGGAAAAGGCGGCGTTTGTCCGCGCCCGGTTCGGTCCGTATGCCGGGTATGCCCAGCAATACCTCTTCCACTGGGCCCGCTGCTGTTCGAAGGATTGGGGATGAGATCTGGGCCGATGCCGTCTGGGGAGGTCAATGGCGAAGCAAGATCGGGGTCGGTATCGGCTTCGGTATCGAAAGGACGCGGGATGGGCTTTAGCCACAGAGGACACAGAGTTCACCGAGAGATTCTTTCTTTTGCCATCGACGAAACGGCCCGCACTTCAGCAGGGGGCATACCAGATGGGAAAGGACTTGTTTCTCTGTGTTCTCGGTGACCTCTGTGGCAGCAATTTTCTCACCAGAGGTCGTCCGAAAAGGTCAATGGCGTAGCAAGCTCGGGAATCGATTCCGATCCCGCCCCCCCTCCTTTTCGTGGCTTCGTGCCTTCGTGTGAGACCCTCCCTGGCACACTCGCCATGGTCGAGCCGGATGCCTCACACGAAGCCACGAAGGCACGAAGCAGTGGCCACCCAAGCAGCACATAACTTTCCAAATATTTGCGGAATGGTCTGCGTCTGCCGGAGTGCGCCTTTTCGGATGGGCTTTAGCCACAGAGGGCACAGAGTTCACCGAGAGATTCTTTCTTTTGCCATCGACGAAACGGCCCGCACTTCAGCAGGGGGCATACCAGATGGGAAAGGACTTGTTTCTCTGTGTTCTCGGTGACCTCTGTGGCAGCAATTTTCTCACCAGAGGTCGTCCGAAAAGGTCAATGGCGTAGCAAGCTCGGGAATCGATTCCGATCCCGCCCCCGACCCCGATTCAGACAATAATGCGTACGCATTTTCGGACGACTCCGTACGAAAACGCCTCCGCGCCTCTGCGCCTCTGCGCGAGGCTCTCCGGTTCCGGATGGGGAGGCATGCTTGGAAACCGGGGAGGTGCGGCTTTTGCCTTCTCGGTCGGGTGTGTTCGCCTTGCGCCGAAAAATCCCAGATTATTATGAGCAGGACCAGTCCCGAACGGCATGAATTTTTGACAATAGCAGGGAGAGAATCAATGGCAAACCGCCCCTTTTTCGCAACGGCCGCGCTTGGGATCGAGCCTTTACTGGTGGAGGAGCTCATCGGCTTGGGGGCACAGCGGGTCAAGGAGGAGCGAGCAGGGGTCAGCTTTACGGGAGATCTCCAGGTCGCGTATCGTGTCTGCCTCTGGTCGCGCTTGGCCAGTCGGGTGCTTCTCCCCCTGGCGCGCTTTACGGCGAGGGACACCGATCAGCTGTATCGCGAGGTGAGCCGGGTCAATTGGACTGAGCACCTGGCTGTCGACGGGACCTTCGCGGTGGATTGCACCAGCATTGGCTCGCCTATTCGGCATACGCATTACGGCGCCTTGCGGGTGAAGGACGCCGTGGTCGACCAATTTCGTTCGCGATTCGGAGTGCGACCTTCGATCTCCATCACGCAGCCTGACCTGCGCCTCAACCTGCACCTGTTGCGGGACCAGGCGACCCTGAGCCTGGATCTGGCCGGGGAGAGCCTGCACCGGCGGGGCTACCGGATCGACGGCGTTACGGCGCCGATGAAGGAGAATCTTGCGGCGGCGATCCTGACCCGTGGCGGTTGGCCGGCCATAGCGGCCGCGGGCGGTGCACTGGTGGATCCGATGTGTGGCTCTGGCACCCTGCCGATTGAGGCGGCGCTGATGGCGACCGACACCGCGCCTGGACTCTTGCGGAACTATTTCGGCTTTTTCGGTTGGCGTCAGCACTCGAAGGAGCTGTGGCGCGCGCTTTGCGAAGAAGCGGTTCAGCGCCGGCGTGCCGGCATGGAGAATCGGGCACCCTCGATCGCCGGCTTCGACAACGACCAGCGTGCGATCAAGGCGGCATGGGCACACGCGCAGAAGGCGGGGGTCGATAAGGTCGTTCATTTTGAGAGGCGGACCCTGCAGGAGTTTACCGTTCCGAAGGATCGTGCCATGGGGTTGCTGGTTGCGAACCCGCCGTACGGTGAACGTATGGGCGAGGAGAAGGAATTGGCACCTCTTTACAACTTGCTGGGTGAACGGATGGCGGCTCAGTGCCGCGGGTGGAAGGCCGCAGTGATCACTTCGCACAAGGAGCTGGGGCGTGCGATCGGGCTGCGCGCGGGGAAGATCAACACCCTCTACAACGGTGCGTTGAAGTGTCACCTGCTCCAGTTTGATTTAGTGGAGGCGAACCAATGGTTTCCGCTCTCTGAGGATGGCACGCTCCCTCAAGCCCCCAAGCAACCATCGGCGGCGGCGCTGCAGTTTGCCGATCAGATCCGCGTCAATGTGGCCAGGTACCAGTCCTGTGCTCAGCAGGAGGGGACAGACAGTTACCGGCTGTACGATTCCGACCTGCCGGAGTTCGCGTTGGCGGTCGATCGATACGGCGACGAGGTGATTCTGCAGGAGTACCTGACCGACCCGGAGACGGCTTCTCAGTCGCCGGAGCGGCGGTTGCGAGAGGTCATGGATTGCCTTTCCGAGGTCTTGGGTATTTCTTCGGCGGGGATCCATTTGAAGGTGCGGCAGCAACAGAAGGGTTTGCAGCAATATGAAAAGCAGTCCCGGCGAGGCTTGTTTACCGAAGTCCAGGAAGGGAATTGCCGGTTCCTGGTCAATCTGACGGACTACATCGACACCGGTCTGTTTCTGGATCACCGGCCGACCAGAAAGATGATTCAGGAGATGGCCCGGGGAAAACGTTTTCTCAATCTCTTTGCGTATACCGGGACCGCCACGGTGCACGCGCTTGCGGGCGGAGCGGTGCAGACGACGACGGTCGATATGTCGCGTACCTACCTCGACTGGGCGCAGCGCAACATCGCGCTCAACGGATTCAATCCCAGGCGGCAGGAGCTGGTGCGCGCGGAATGCCTCGCATGGATCGATGCCATGCAGGAGGAACGCGCAGGCGCGTACGACTTGATCTTTCTGGATCCGCCGACCTTTTCCAACTCGAAGTCCATGAAGGGCACGTTTGATGTGCAGCGCGACCACGTCGACCTGCTGCGAAAGGTGAGCCGGATGCTCGCGCCGGAAGGGCAGCTGCTGTTCTCGACCAACCTCCGAACCTTCAAGCTGAAGGCGGCTGCGCTACCGGAGCTCGTTTTTGAAGATGTCAGCGCCCAGACCATCCCCTTTGACTTCGCGCGCAACCCCGGGATCCATCACTGCTTCTGCATCACCCAAAGCGGAGCACCGGCGGATGATGAACGCGGCACATCGTAGCCGCTTTTCCAACTAAGTTTTCCGATCCGGATCCGGGGAGCCTCCCGCGGAGGGCGCAGAGGGCGCTGAGGCGTTTTCGACCTGGCCATGGGGGGTATTGAGGGTCAAGGCCCTGATCCATGCTCTTTTTTTTGGGGGGGGGTGAAATTCGTTTTCTGCAGGCCAAGGCAGTTGCAGAAAACAGCTCCGATGTATCTGCCCCCCCAAATAAACCTCTGCGATCTCTGCGGGAGTCCTCCCCATCCGGACCTTACGGTCGGACCGTGGTCAAACGGTGGACCAGGAAGTCGCGAAACTGGTCCAGGTTTTTCCATTCGGTTGCGACGGACATCTTTTTGGCCTGATCATCGATATGGGTGAAGCCATTGTCGTCCACGCGGATACCGAGCTCTTCCATGGTGCAGAGTTCCTGGGTGATGGCGAGGTAGACGGCAACGGTATCGAAGAGTGTACTGGAGTGGGTGTCGGCGACCTTGTTATCGGGGTTGTTGGCCGTGCTCCAGAACCGGTAGTTTTCTATGACCGCCTTGGCGATCGGGTCTTGGGAGTCGCGGACTTTTGCGTACCGTTCTCCGCCCAGGTCGACCAGGCCGCAAGTGTCGAGAGGCGTGATTGTGATGTCCCAGGGGGCGGACAGTGCCGCCTGGCAGGATTGGGGATCCGCACGCACGTTCCATTCGGCGTCAATGGTCTGCTTGCCACCGTATCCGCGGCGGACACTGCCATGCATGCCCACGAATTTCGCCTTCTTGGCGATCCGCGGCTCACGCTTGAGCGCCTCGGCGATGTTGGGCAGAGGGCCGACAGCGATGACGGTGATCGGTTGTTCGGATTGCATGATCAGGTCGATCATCGCCTGGACGCCGTCTTTGAGGATGGTGCCCGGGTACTTCGCCAGGTCGTAGTCTTCCACCCAGCGGCTTTGGGCACCGCCGGCGTTGGGGTTGTTCGGAAGTCCCAATCCGACGGGGACATCGGTCCGGCCTGCGGTTTCGAGCATCTTGGCAAAGATCTTTGCGCGATAGGTGGCCTTTCCGTAATCCCCGACCACGAGTTTCAGGTCGAGTTCAGGACTCTTCAGCAACAGTCCGAGTGCCCAGGTGTCGTCGATATCGTCACCGATATCGGAATCGTAGATCACCGGGATCGGCTCGGCCGCCGGGGCATGCTGGGCATATCCCATGGCGAAGACCAGGGCGATGGACATGAGAAGTCGCGTAAGGCGATGAGGAGACAGTTTACGGGTCGGTTTGCTTGTCATGATTGTTCCTTGTGAGCTGGGTTATTGAAATTGGGTGTTGCCTGATATGGCAGGCAATTCTTGGGTCCTACCGTTCCGACGGATTCCCGATATGAAAGAAATCGAAGTCGACATGGCCGCCGGTGGATTGGGTGGCATGATTGAAGAGGCCGAATCGATAGCCCATGAAGTGGGGTAGGGTGTACCTCATCTTGAACTCGGCGCCAACGGGTTTCCAGGTCCGGCCGTCGAGGCTGTAGAAGAACCGGGCCATATCTCTGCGATCGGTGAAATCGCACTCCGCCCTGAGATAGACCGTGTCCTGGGCCAACTCGACCGACTCATGCACGACGGGCTTGTCGGCAGGAGTGCTGGTCATGACCAGTGATTTCCCGCCTTCGGCACAGCGGACCCCGAGGAGGGCGTATTGTTTCTGCAGGAGGATAAGCCCGGCATGATCACCCGGCTGCATACCGCTCACATCGAGGGCGGTTTCGGCGGTGCAACGCGGACCGAACGTGCGCTGGGTGAGTGTGTTGCGAGCGGTGAGGACCTCTTTGTCGATTCGCCCGGTAGTGAGTCGCAGAAAGCCTGGTCGGTCGGTGAGCGACCAGAAAGCCGGATCGGGGTTGTGGTTCCACTGCCAGACCAGGGGCAGGATCGGCTCTCCCGGTTTCCGATCGAATTCGTCGCTGCCAACGATAGCGGGTACCTGGTGATCACCTGCGGAGGGGAGGTCCAGCTCGAGCGGGACCTTGCCATCGACGCCGAGTACAGGCCAACCGTCTTCCCATTGGACCGGCACGAGGTAGGGGATACGGCCGACAGCACCGTGGTCTTGGAACAGATATGCGAACCACCTGCCGTCCGGCGTATCAATCAGGCCGCCCTGTGCGACGCCTTGGTCTTGGAGTGCCACCCGGCCCTCGTAGGGGCCTGTGATCTTGTCGGCGCGGTGGATCAGGACCGTGCGCATGCCACCTCTTGGCCAGGTGATATGGAAGAGGTAGTACTTGCCATTGACCTTGAACAGCTGGCTGCCTTCGGCGGACAGGCCGCGCGGACCAGGGGCAAGCGCGCCGGGATCCTCAATCAGGACCTGGTTCAGACCGCCGGCAAGGACGCCGTCAGCCGCCTTTGTCAGTTCCACCAGCCGGATCGTGCCAGCACCGAAGACGAGATAGACGCGCCCGTCGTCATCGAAGAAGAGGGAGTGATCGTGAAAAGAGGGCGCAAACGCGTTCCGCTTCCACGTGCCGTGTTCGATGTCGTTGGTGGAAAAAACGTAGGTCTTACCGGTCGTGCCCGAAAAAGTGGTTGCGTAATAGGTCCCCTGATGATGTCGCAGACTGCTGGCCCAGGTCCCGGCACCATACGCGTTCTTTCCGTTGCGGAGGCTCAATGCATCGGAATCCTCCAGGATGTCGTAGGCGTAGGAAGCGAGCTCCCAGTGAATCAGGTCCTTGGACCGCATGATCGGGAGTCCGGGGCTCATGTGCATCGTCGTACTGCTCATGTAGTAGGTGTCCCCGACCCGGATCATGGCCATGTCGGGCACGTCGGCGAAGATGATCGGGTTGCGTGCCGCTTGGGCCTGGGCGGTTGGCGAAACATGAAACAGGATCGCCTGTGCGAAGGCGCAGAGGACGAGGAGGACGTTGTGGGTAGGAGGTGTCATAGGAGGATTCCGATGGTGGTGAGATGGAATGATCGTGAAGGGGCCGACGGAAAGGCGGGCGTCGGCCACATTTCTCTGGTGCAATAGTAGGGAGGATGATCACAACCCGTCGAGGATTTCGTCGAGTTGGGACATGTAGTCCATCCAGAGGCTGATGACCCTGTAGCCGGCATAGGCTAACGCGAGGAGGTAGGCGGTCCTGGTGGCGAAGGTGAGCAGCTGCTGTCGACTCCGCGCGCCCTGTTCCTGCATCCTGGATGCCGCGATCTGAAGACCGACCTCCAGACGACCGGCCTCTCGATGGACGGCAACGATGGGCTCGACAAAGCTTGGCATGCCAGGGATGCGTTGCAGGGCGTTCTCGAGAAGTCCGCCCCGAGCCAAATCCGGCTGGAGCTTCCCTGCGCTTTTCCGCAGGAGGGAATTGTCATAGGTCTGGGTTGCCAGGAGGAAGGCTTTCGGGATGGTGATTCCTGCACTGTAGAGGCTGCCCAAGGTCCTAAAGAACCGTGCATGCTCGAGGTCACAGAGGGTTCTGCCCACGACAGGGAGGCGGATGAGGGAGTGGTCCATGACGAGCCGGAGCGGCGCGATCCGGCGGCATTGGGTCGCAAGGAACCACACCACTGCGGCGATGCCATACACCCAGGCCAGCTGAGAACCGACCTCCCGGAAAAATGCCTGCGTGGAATCCAGCAGGAGCACGGGCACAGAGGGGAGGATCACGGCCATGTGCAGCAGCAGGGCAGGCGGGAGCAGGCCACGGAGGAGCTGGTTCCGCTGTTCGTGCAGGATCCTCAGATCCTGGGCGCATTCCTTCAGCGCGAGATGGACCGTCCCCATCTGGGCATGGGCGTGGATCAGGGCAATATGCCGTGCCTCGAGCCGACCGGGGAACCCTTCGAAGGAATCGGACAGCGGCAGCCCGGAGCTTAGCTGCTGCTGCAACGCCTTGGCCCAGTTCCTGGTCTCGCGCGTAGCGCCCGAGTGTTTCAGGTCGGTCATGGCTCGGAGAACGGGGACACCTGCCTCGATGAGGAGCGCGAGTGATTCGAGAAAGTCTGCGCATCGAATCTGATCCATGCCACTAGAATGTATCGGTGTCGCGGAAATCGCGAGATGAAAGAGGGCATGGGTGCTGAGACATAACTCGCGAGTGGCCTGTGGACAGCGGAACCGGCAAGTGGTGCTAACTTTTCGAGAATTTCACATGTGCAAGTCTTGCGCATAAGTCAGCCTTGCCGTATTCTCAAGCTGGACTGTTTCAACCCACCTTCATCGGAAAGCTCGCAGGTGTTGAAGTGCAACAGAAAGTATTGGTCATCGATGATGATAAAGGTCAGCGTCATCTTCTCCGCACCGTATTAGAGAAAGAGGGATATGAGATAGCGGAGGCTGAAGACTCGCGGACCGGCATGGAGCAGCTCCAGTCGTTCCAACCGGACATAGTGTTGTTGGATGTGCGTTTGGGCACGGAAGACGGGATGGCCCTGCTGCCTTGGATCAAAGAGGTCAATCCTTCGGTGAAGACCGTGTTGATGACCGCCTTTGCGGATGTGCGTGACGCGGTGCGCGCGGGCAGAAGCGGCGCCTCGGACTACCTGCCGAAGCCGCTTGATTTAGCTGGACTCCGTGCGGTCGTGAACCGTTTGTTGTCGGAGTCCACCCCGATGGTCAAGGAGGGGCACGGCCTCCATGGGTTGACTGCGGAGACCCGTCGGCAGTTGCGTGGGATGGTTGTGCAATCGCCATCGACGGTCCAGCTCGTCTCCGAGTTGAACTTGGTGGGACCGACCGAAGCCACGGTACTGCTCTGTGGTGAGAGTGGAACGGGCAAGGAGGAGTTTGCCCAACTGATCCACCGATTGAGCACGCGCGCCAACATGCCGCTGGTAAGCATCAACTGCGCTGCCCTGCCGGAATCGATCGTTGAAAGCGAGCTCTTCGGTCACGTCAAGGGCGCCTTCACAGGCGCAATCTCCGATCGCATCGGCTGCATCGAGCAAGCGAACGGCGGAACCTTGTTTCTGGACGAGATAGGAGAGCTCCCGCTCTCGGTTCAGCCGAAGCTGTTGCGGGTGCTCGAGCGTGGTGAGTTTCAACGTGTGGGCGATGGTCGGATCCACAAGTCGCAGTTTCGGCTGATCGCGGCAACGCATCGCAATCTCCCGGAAATGATCCAGCAACAGAAGTTTAGGGATGATCTATTCTATCGTGTGGCAGTATTTGAGGCGACCATCCCTCCGTTGCGGGACCGAACGGAGGAGATCGATCTGCTCGTGACGCATTTCCTGGAAAAGCTGGGCCATCCGGAGCTGACCCTTTCACTCGAGGCCAAGCGGATGCTCCAAAGCTACAACTGGCCGGGCAACGTGCGTGAACTCCGCAACGCTGTGGAGCGTGCGGCGATCCTGGCGAAGTCATCCGGCGAGATCTTGAAAACGCATTTACCGCCTTCGATCCAAAACATGCAGCGCCGGGATTGGGAGACTCAGGGAACGAGTACGCAGCTCCCGCCATCGGTGGTGGATCAGACCTTGGACGACATGGAGCGGGATGCCATCCGGCTTGCCTTGGAGGCCGAGAACGGCAACCGCACTCGTGCCGCGGAGCGCCTGGGCATCAGCCGCCGGGCATTGCTCTACAAGCTGCGCCGATACAGGGAAGAGGGCGCGGTCTGGGCCCGTTGACCCCTATTCCTCCCGATTGAATGCGGGTCCTGTGTCGAGCAGATGCGCACGCATGACACTGAAGAGCGCACGCACGTATCCCCGCGGGCGTAAGTGGCGCCTCCCGTGCCGGGGGTAGCGTTGGAGGCGACACGCGTGGGCACGTTCCCTCGGCGGCTGGCTCGCAGGGCATTCGTAGAACGAGTTGGGCAGAGGCGGCTGGGAGGTCTGCATAGGTTGCACTCCGTATGTTCCCCCTGGTGCCTTCGCTCAAGCACTCGGGAGGAGGGTTGGTAGCGCCTCTGCCAAGTATTGTACCAAAGCGGATCTCCCGAAATCCAGCCATTTCAGAGGGGGGAGGACTCCCGCAGAGGGCGCAGAGCGCAAAGTGGGAGATTGGAAGGGGAGAATGCAGATACGTCGGAACTGAATTCTGCAACTGCCTTGGTCTGCCGAGACGCATTTCACCAATATCCCCGCCCAAAAAGCATGGACCAGGGGCATGGACCCTACCCAGGTCGAAAACGCCACCGCGCCCACCGCGCCCTCTGCGGGAGACTTTCCGGGGTTCGTGCTCCGCGTTTCAAAAGAGACCAGGAGCTGTCTTAACGTTTGATTCCCTCCCGATTTGGGGTATCATTGACCCCATCAAGGCGCACCCGTAGCTCAATCGGATAGAGCATCGGACTTCGGATCCGAGGGTTGTAGGTTCGAATCCTACCGGGTGTACCAGTGATAAAGGTCGTAGAGCTCACAACTCAAACGGGTTGTGGGCTTCTTTTTTTCTCTCGCTTATTCACTCGTATAACCCGAACGTCCCTATGATTTGCCTTCCAAATGCCTACTTTTGCCTACCTATTGCCTACCCGGTGCACCCCTCGGAGGTTCGAGATGGTCAAGGAGAAGGGCCTCCTGAACCTCCCCGATTCCAAGACCGGGGCCAAGACCATCTATCTCTCCGACCTGGCGGTGGAGCTCCTTCGGGTGTCACCCAGGCAAAAGAGCTGGAAGTTCGTTTGCCGGGGGAAGATCAGGTACAAGCCGATCCAGGGCCTGCAGAAGAAATGGGAGTGCATCCGAGAGACCGCCGGCCTACAGAATGTCCGTCTGCACGGTCTGAGGAACACATACGCTTCCCTGGGGGTCGAGGATCCCCAACTCAGTCTTTCCATGATCGGTGGTCTTCTTGGGCACAAAGAGCCCAGGACCACCGCCAGATATGCTCACCTGTCAGCCCACCCAATGCGGAAGGCCGCCAATAGGATCGGGGCAAGGTTCCTCGAGGCGATCAACGCATCAACCCCAGAGAAGGCGGACCTGGAGCGATGAAGGATAAGCTACTGACCCCGGCAGAGGCAGGGGAATACTTGGGAGGGATCAGGACGAACACCCTGGCCAATTGGCGATGGCGCGGCGGCTGCCCATTCTAACGGAAGATTGGAGGGCGCGTTTGCTGTGCGGTCTCCGACCTGGACAAGTTCATTGAGGGCGGGAAGCGCCGGACTACTTCGGACCTTCAGCGGACTAGGTGATGATGATCGGGGAAAGAAATCGCCCGGGGGCTTCAAGCTTCCGGGCTTTTTTTATGCCGGCATCCTTCTCTCCTCCCATTGTCACTGGGCCTTATATTCTGGGCATCCGGTCACTTTGCCTTGACCCAAATCTGGCTTTGCCATATGAGGAAACCTATCACTCCTTTTCACTTGAAATCATCATTCGACATGCAAAGCCAAGTTGGGAGAGCGGGAGCCCTTGTCTTGGGTTCCCGCTATTCTGACGGGCAAGGAATAGAACTTCATGGTTACTGGCGATTTGAAATCCAAAATCGACCGCATTTGGGATTCGATGTGGTCCGGAGGGATCTCCAACCCGCTCTCGGTGATTGAACAGCTCACCTACCTTCTCTTCATTAAGGGCCTGGATGAGGTCCAGACTCGGAGAGAATCCAAATCGAACCGCACTCGAAAGCCCCTCGAGGATCCGATCTTTGGACCTGACCAGGACCACCTTCGCTGGTCCCGCTTTAAGGAGACCGCTCCGGAAGAGATGTTCGTGACGGTGAGGGACCAAGTCTTCCCCTTCATCAAGTCGCTTGGAGGCAATGGGAAAACGAAGGAGGGAGGGGACTCGACCTATACCCAGCACATGAAGGACGCCATCTTCATGATGCCCACGCCTCGCCTGCTGGCCAATGTGGTGGACCAGCTTGACGGAATCGACATGTCCAACAGCGATACCAAGGGCGACCTCTACGAGTATATGCTCAGCAAGATCGCTTCCTCCGGGCAGAACGGACAATTCCGCACCCCAAGACACATCATCAAGCTGATGGTCGAGATGACCCAGCCCACCCCTAAGGATGTGATCTGCGACCCTGCCTGTGGCACCGCAGGCTTCCTGATCGCCGCCTCCGAGTACCTGATCGAGCATCATGGGGACGCCATCTACAAAAGCGAGGCCAGCAGGCGCAAGTTCAACTCTGGGACCTTCCACGGGTACGACTTTGATTCCACCATGCTGCGAATCGGCAGCATGAACATGCTGCTGCATGGCGTTGAAAACCCCGACATCCGCTATCGTGACTCACTCGCCCAAGCTGATGATTTGGATGAGGAGAAGTTCTCCCTGATCCTTGCCAATCCTCCCTTTGCCGGGAGCCTTGACTACGAATCCACCGCCAAGGACCTGCTTCAGATCGTCAAGACCAAGAAGACCGAGCTTCTGTTCCTTGCGTTGTTTCTCCGGCTGCTTCAGACCGGTGGGCGGGCTGCTATCATAGTTCCGGACGGGGTCTTGTTTGGTTCCTCAAGGGCGCACAAGAGCCTTCGCAAGATCCTGGTCGAGGATCAAAGGCTTGACGCTGTCATCTCGATGCCTTCGGGGGTGTTCAAGCCTTATGCCGGGGTCTCCACCGCCATCCTATTCTTCACCAAGACCAACTCGGGGGGGACAGAGGAGGTCTGGTTCTATGACATGCAGGCAGATGGCTTCACTCTGGATGACAAGCGGACCCCACAACCCGGGAAAAACGACATTCCTGACATCCTCAAGCGATGGGGTAGGCGCGACGCCGAGAAGAAGCGGAAGCGCACCGATCGCAGCTTCCTGGTTCCTAAGTCCGAGATTGTGGGCAATGACTATGACCTCTCCATCAACCGCTATAAAGAGGTGGAGTATGAGGCGGTTGAGCATGAATCTCCGAGGGAGATTCTTCAGCGGCTGGCGAAGCTTGAAAAGGAGATCGCTGCCGGGCGGAAGGAATTGGAAGGGATGTTGGGATGAAGTGGGAGAAAAAGCCCCTGGGAGAGTTTTGCAGACTCGTCAACGGCAAGGCATTCAAAGCTGAGGATTGGTCAGAGTCTGGCCTTCCAATTGTTCGCATTCAGAATCTCAATGATTCCACTAAGCCATTCAATTATTGGGACGGGGGAATTGACCGTCAGGTTCATATTCACAAGGGTGATTTGCTCATTGCATGGTCCGGCACCCCAGGAACGTCCTTTGGGGCTCATATTTGGAAAGGTCCAGAAGGGGTGTTGAACCAGCACATCTTCCGCGTCGATCTTCAAAATGCAATGATTACAAATGATTGGCTAAGGTTTTGCGTCAATTTTAAGTTGCTAAGTTTGATCGATCAAGCACACGGTGGAGTTGGTCTGAAGCACGTTACAAAAGGGGCTATTGAGTCCCTCTCAATCCCCCTCCCACCCCTCTCGGAGCAGAAGCGGATTGCTGGGATTCTGGATGCTGCGGACGCCTTGCGTGCCAAACGCCGCGAGGCCCTGGCCCAGCTCGACACCCTCCTCCAATCCACCTTCCTCGACATGTTCGGTGACCCAGTCACCAATCCGATGGGGTGGGAGATTTCAACTATCGGATCGTATGTGAAAATAATGGCTGGATTTGCATTTAAATCCACCGATTTTGCCAATATTGGTTGCCCAATAATCCGGATCTCTAATCTCGAAAGGGATACGATTAACCTCAAAGACTGCGCTAGGATCCCACCTGCTTCCCTTGGCAAAGGAAAACGTTTCAGAATTCAACCTGGCGATACATTAATTGCAATGTCTGGTGCGACAACCGGCAAACTTGGATTTGTTCCAGATGATTTAGATGAAGAATGGTATTTAAATCAACGAGTCGGAGCTTTCCGGATTCCCGATTGCACATCTGTTAAAAAGCAATATCTGCGCGCAATATTGAAGTCTTCGTTCTATCAGAACATTGTTTGGAATCTGGCAGGTGGAGCTGCGCAACCTAATATTAGCAGCAAGCAGCTTGAATCGGCTGAAATCCCATTGCCACCAATCTATCTTCAGGACAAATTTTCCTCCATCGTCGAATCGGTCGAGCGGCAGAAGGCCGCCATGCGCGCCCACCTCGCCGAGTTGGACACCCTGTTTGCCTCTCTTCAATCCCGCGCCTTCAATGGGGAGCTGTAGTCATGAGCAACTTTGCCTTCCTCCCGCCAGAGTTCAGCGACATCGCGGAATCCGCCACCAGGGCGGAAGGCTACATCATGGGCGACCCCAGAACCGCCTGCTTCCATGCCCGCTTCACCCTGGAATCCATCGTGCATTGGCTCTATCGGCATGATGCCGACGTGAGAATGCCTTACGACCGGAAGCTAGGTGCTTTGTTGTACGAGCCAAGCTTCCAGAATCTGCTTCCTGAGGCCGTCTTCCAGAAGGCCGTCTTGATTCAGAAGGTGGGCAACCAGGCGGTTCATAGTTGCCGAAAGATCAGACAGTATGACGCCCTGCAGGTGGTAAGGGAGCTCTTTCACGTCTGCTATTGGCTGGTGCGTACTTACACGTCGGATGCCTCCTGTGGGCCTGTGGTCTGGAGAGATGATCAAGTTCCCAAGGCTCCAGCATACGGAGAGGTGGTTCCTCGAAAAGCACTCGAAGTTCATGAAACGTGCCTGATTGAACAGTACCAGCAGAACCTCACGAAGCAGCAAGATCGGGATGAACTTGATGCTGAAGTCCAGTCTTTGCGTGAAGAGCTGGCAAGGATCCGTGAGGCCTCAGCCCGGCGATTGGACCAACACGACTATTCCGAAGCGGAAACCAGGAAGTACCTGATCGACGTTGACCTTCACCGCTCCGGCTGGCCGCTTGATCAGGATCGAGATCGGGAATATGAGGTCACCGGGATGCCCAACAGGCATGGCCTGGGCTATGCTGACTATGTCCTTTGGGGAGACGATGGGAAACCCCTTGGAGTGGTCGAAGCCAAGAGGACTACTTCCGACCCCCAGATCGGCAGGCAACAGGCCAAGCTTTACGCTGACTGCCTGGAGCGGATGCACGGACAGCGCCCGGTCATTTTCACCACCAACGGCTACAAGACCTGGATTTGGGACGATGTCGCCTATCCTCCCCGACAGGTGGCCGGGTTCTACAAGAAGGAAGAGCTTTCCCGCTTAATCCTGCGCCGCACCCAGCGGCAACTTCTTGATGTGGCCCAGGTGAAGGATGCCATCGTGGAGCGCTATTACCAGAAGCGGGCCATCGGTAATATCTTCCAGCAGTTCACAGATGCGAGGCGCAAGGCTCTTCTGGTGATGGCCACCGGCACCGGAAAGACCAGGACAGCGATCGCCTTGGTGGACGCCCTGCAACGCGCCGGCTGGGTGAAGAGAGCCCTTTTCCTGGCTGACCGGGTGTCATTGGTCAATCAGGCCGTGGGGGCCTTCAAGGCGCACCTGCCCGAATCCAGCCCGGTTAACCTTGTCACAGAGAAGGATGTCGAAGGCCGGGTCTATGTCTGCACCTACCCCACCATGATGGGAATGATCGATGAGACCCATGGGGGCAAGGCGCGGTTTGGTGTTGGCCACTTCGACCTGATCATCATCGATGAAGCGCATCGCTCTGTTTACCAAAAGTTTGGGGCGATCTTCCGTTACTTCGATTCACTATTGGTTGGACTGACGGCTACCCCCCGGGAAGAAGTTGAAAGAAACACCTACGACCTCTTCGACCTTGAACCAGGGATGCCTACCGACGCTTACGAGCTCGAGCGTGCGGTTCAAGACGGGTTCCTGGTCCCTCCAAGGGTGCAACAGGTGGATCTCAAATTCCCACGTGAGGGGATCGAGTACGATGACCTCAGCCGGGAGGAGAAGGAGCAGTGGGAAAGCCTCGACTGGGGGGATGAGATCGAACCAGGTGCCCTGCCTGACCGGGTGAACCCATCCGCAATCAACAACTGGCTTTTCAATACCGACACGGTGGATAAGGTCCTCCAGTTCCTGATGGAGAACGGTCATAAGGTCGAAGGAGGCGATCGCTTGGCCAAGACCATCATCTTTGCCAGAAACCATGAGCACGCCAAGTTCATCGAGCAGCGGTTCGATCACCACTACCCCCGGCACGCCGGCCATTTCGCTCGAGTCATAGACAACCAGGCAAAGTACCCCCAAAGCCTGATCGATGACTTTTCCCGGAAGGACAAAGCCCCTCACATCGCCATCTCGGTGGACATGCTGGACACCGGCATTGATGTCCCTGAGGTGGCCAACCTGGTTTTCTTCAAGCCCGTCTATTCAAAGATCAAATTCTGGCAGATGATCGGGCGTGGAACCCGGCTCTGTCCGGAGCTATTCGGTCCAGGGGACGACAAGAAGGACTTCAGGGTTTTCGATTTCTGCTTCAACTTCGATTTCTTCAGAGAGAATCCAGAGGGCATTAAGACCACAGACCCCGCCACATTGGGCGAACGCTTGTTCCGGGCCCGGGTGCATTTGCTGGGGCACATCCAGGGAAACCCCGAGCTGGATCCTGACACTACCCTCCGGGAGTCCCTTGTCGATATTCTGCACGCGGAAGTGGCGGCGATGAACCGGGAGAATTTCATCGTTCGGATGCACCTGGAACCAGTGGAGCGATTTCAGTCCCGTGGGGCATGGGAGCGGCTCACCGAGGCCGACCAGGAAACCCTGAAGCGGGAGGTGGCAGGTCTGCCTTCCGAGATCGCCACCGATGAAATTGAGTCCAGGCTGTTCGACCTGATGGCCCTGCGGATGCAACTGGCCCTGGTGGAGGGTGCCGACGGATCCTTTGAGAAGCATCGCAACCAGGTTGTCGAAATCGCGATGCTCCTGGAGGAGAAGCAGAACATCCCAGCGGTCAAGGCCCAGCTCGAATACCTGGCAGGCATGCAGGAGGCCACATTCTGGGAGGCGGTCTCCATCGAGGAACTCGAGGCGATGCGATTGAGGGTGAGAGGCCTGGTTCAATTCCTGGACAAGAGAAAGCGCAAGATCGTCTACACCTCCTTCAAGGACGAGGTCTTAGGTGTGAGGGATGAGGATGCCGTCCACATCCCAAAGATGACGGGGGCCCAGTACGAAAAGAAGGTCCAGGACTACCTTCGTAATCACCTCGACCATATTGTGATCCAACGCCTGCGGATGAACGAACCCTTGACCCCGCTGGATCTGGATGGGCTGGAGAAGGCCCTTGCTGAGATCGGAGAAGGGGACGGCAAGACACTCCTTTCCGACTTACTGGCCCGAAGCGGGTCCCCTTCGCTGGTCCATTTCGTGCGAGGGATGGTTGGCATGGATCGAGCAGCTGCCCATGCTGCCTTCTCCCAGTATCTGAGCGATCGAAGCCTGACCGCACCGCAGATCCGCTTCATCGAACTGATCATTGACCAACTGACATCGAGGGGGGTGATGGATGCCTCTGCCCTCTATGAACCACCCTTCACCCACCTGCACGCCGGCGGACCTGAAGAGCTGTTCTCGGGAAGGAGGAACGTGATAGACGCGGTTTTCAAGACCCTGGAGTCATTGGAGCCCGACATGGAGAGTTTTGCGTAGATGGAACAGGATGAAAATCGGCGTGCCATATTCACTGGCTTTCAGGTTCAGTGAACATTCAAATCGGGTTTCAGAGAATTAGCCGACCAGCGAATGTGGAAAAACTGCCATGGCTAATACCGGACTACACTAGATGGGAATTAGTGCAAGATGATAAGCAGGGACAGAATTATGTTCGATAGTGCTATTCGTTATTCCCGTGCCGCCCAGGTCCTTCAGGAGAACGGCGGTATCTTAAAGTATCCCCTTCAGGTGCAATTATTAAGATCCTTTGCTATGGAATTAATTACAAAGGCGATTTACTACAAGATAAATGGAACAGAATGGGATTACACTCATTTTTTTGTAAATATTTTTGACAAACTCGACAAGGGGCACAAGGATTGGCTTGAAAATGAATTCAAAAATCAAGTAAAAAAAATGGGTAAAGACCCACTTGAAAAACACCTAAGAAAAATGGGCGAGACCGTACCGATTGGATTAAGAGGGCATTTAGAAAAATGGAGTCCTATTTTCAAAAATCTAAGATATCCGGACTGTGAAAACAAAAAAATATATATAATGCTATACTTTGATCAAATCATGAACTCATTTATTCGTTTTTACGAGTCGGGGATCGAGGAACTTCATGATGGCAAACCGATTTGAAATAAACCGACTGCCTACCGATAACATGCTTAAATGCTTTGTCGGGACTGGGCTAGTGGGCAGAACGAGGAGATCTTCAAGCGCTTTTTGAGGGCATGAAGTGTTTCGGAAATTGGTGACCAAAATCATCGGGGACCAGGTGTTCAACGAGGCAAGGACAGGGTGATTAATCGCAGATGGATAACATGTGGCAATGCGGCATTGAAAAAAAACGACTGCCGCATTGCCAAAAGGAATGGCATTACGACCAATGCAGGAGGCATTCAATATCATCCTTGGTTAATTCCCAAATCCCCTGACCTTCACGAAGGTGTCCTGGCCTATGTATTTTGTCCAAAACGACAAATTTCGACTCCCTACAATAGGGAGGGGCAAGATCCCCTTTTTCATCAAAAACGAGTTCCCTTGGCCTTCCAACCAAATAGATCTCCACAGGCTCGTCTTCGTCCTCATCAATTGTCCGTTCGCTCAAATAATCAAAAATAACCCTTGGGTTACCGAATTCAGCTATCTTTTTATGGCTTTTCAAAAGGCCGCTGGATGCCGAAGAGAAGGGCCGATCTTCCTCGTAAACATAAAAAAGATAGGATATTTTGTCCTTTTTTGTCCTGCTACTGACGCAGGTCGCGATCCAATTCCATAACTTGCCATTAAGTTCACATTGACCAATCATTTGGCAATCCTTTCTTTTGCATATTCTGCACAGGAAACGGCCTTCAAACACGCCTGCCTGGAAAAGGCCGATAATCATGAATGCTCTCGGTTACCACGGGGCATTCATCAATGTCAAGCACCTTTTCCCATATGCCAGTTCTCCCCCCCCCCCCCC
>CALLYA010000409.1 GCA_937875495.1 uncultured Verrucomicrobiota bacterium | reverse complement strand
GCCGACTACATCCTGGGGCTGACAGACGGGAAAAAGCGATTCCTGGACGCCTGCATCCAGTTGAACAAAGCAGCGGGGCTCGCACTTCACCTTGAGGGTGCAAGGCACATGCGCGATGAAATCGGCTACTTCCAGGAGGTCCGCGGCGCAATCATCAAGACCGGTGCAAGGGTAGGGGATCGGCGGGACAGGGATGAAATCGAATCCGTGTTGAAGCAACTGGTCTCCAAGGCCCTGGTCTCGGATGAGGTCATTGACGTCTTTGGCGCGGCCGGCATGGACCGTCCGGACATCTCAATCTTGTCCGATGAATTCCTGGAATCTGTGCGCCTCTCCCCACGGAAGAACCTGCAGATCGAGCTGCTCCGGAAGCTGCTGGGCGACGAGATCAAGGCGAAGTTCAAGACCAACATGATCCAGGGCAAGAAGTTTTCCGAGATGCTCGAGAAGACCCTTCTGGCCTATCAGAACCGGACCCTGACTTCAGCCGAGGTCATCGCCGAACTGATCAAGGTTGCCAAGGAACTAAGAGAGGAGGGAGACCGGGGGAAAGATCTCAACCTATCGGACAGCGAGCTCGCCTTTTACGATGCCCTCGCTTCCTACAAAGACGCCCGTGATGTCATGGGCGACAAGGTCCTCGCGGAGATCGCGCAAGAGCTGGTGGACACGATTCGCAAATCCGTCTCCATCGACTGGACCAAGAAGGAAGCGGTCCGCGCCAAACTACGGACCAGTGTAAAACGCCTACTCAAGCGAAAGAAGTACCCACCCGACGGGCAAGAATACGCCGTCAAAACCATCATCGAACAGGCCGAAATGCTCTGCCGGGACTGGTGCTGAGACCATATAGCAAGGCGTTTACGATAAAGGAATCCTTCTGTTAAAATTGTTATATATTGGGGACATCCTGGGTGAACAAGGGTCCGGATGGGGAGGGCTCCCGCAGAGATCGCAGAGGGCGCAGAGGGGTGAAGGGGATTGGGAGGGGGGCAATGCAGATACGTTGGAGCCGTGTTCGGCAACCACCGTTGTTTGCAGAAACCATATTTACCAGAATTCCCCCCCAAAACTGCATGGATCAGGGGCTTGATTCTCAACCACCTCCATGGTCTGTCGAAAACGCCACCGCGCCCTCCGCGGGAGGCTCTCCCGGTGGGGAGACCAGGTTGGGAAAGCGGCTACCTTTTCGGACGGCAATCGTCCTCCTTCGACAAGGTCCCGCGAATTATCTTGACCAAGTTGGAGTCAAGATGGCACTATAGGTTTATTCGATCAGTAGAACTCCTCTGTATAAGAGGCCTCGCAAGGCTCGGGATGATGGACTCACTCAATGAACCGGACGCCCGGACCGTGGCCGACCGCAACCTGGAAGCATCCATCCTCACCTAGGAGGAGCGAGACGGAGAGGTTCTCCAGGTGATCCGAAATGATGGAGGGTCGGCTCCCCCAAGAGGATCGATTAGAACGATGGCCGGATTGGATGAAATCTGAACTTCGCAATTGACACCGGGTCCCTTTTTGTTGTAATTTATTTACAACAAAAAGGAGTACCACTATGGAAGGCACAGAGAATATGACTTTTGGGGAATTCCTAAAGGCTAAACGGAAGGAAAAAAGAATCACCCTTAGGAGGTTCTGTGAGGTTGCAGGAGCCGATCCTGGTAACGTGAGCAAAATTGAGAATTCGGTATTCAATCCACCTCAAAAGGAAGATATTTTGCGAAGGTATGCAGAAGCAGTCCAGATTGAGTATGGGTCTGATGAGTGGATGTTGTTTTCCGATATGGCTTCCGCCCAGGCGGGGAAGATTCCAAGCGACCTCATGAAATCAAAGGAGAATACTCTGATTCTTCCCATGCTTTTTAGGACAATTCGAAATGAGAGGCCATCGACGGATGATCTCAGGCGAGTTTTAGATTTTCTTAACAAGGATCAAAATTGACGAAAGCTTATGTGCCACCTCGCTACCGAAAAGAGGAAATCTGGAAAATCGCGGAGGATCTTCGAGATCAATATTGGGATGGAACGATCCCTGTGGACATTGAACAGATCGTAGAATTTGAACTCAATCTGGACATTGAGCCTATAGGCGGGCTTCGAGAACATTGCAATAGCGATGCTATGCTGTTATGGCCCCCAAAAATTATCATTGACAAAGGGCATTTTATACAGCCTCGCTATGAGAGTCGGGTAAGGTTTAGCATTGCTCACGAAATTGGCCATTACGTCATTCATAGAGATTTTTTTGATGATCCTGGGCTTACGACAGAACAGTCATACCTTGACATGGTTCAATCGATTTCTGCTGAAAGCTACGAATGGATGGAGTATCAAGCAAATGAATTTGCCGGAAGGCTTCTGGTTCCTATTGGTCATTTAAGATCAGAATATAATGATAAATGGAACCTGGTTCCTATGGAGTCCAGAACCAACTCGGAGAAGTATTTTGAAATTTTTAACTCGTGGGCGGCTAACGCAATAGCAAGGAAATTCAAGGTCTCAGATGAAGTGGTCAGGAATAGGCTGAAGTCGGAAAAACTTCGCCCTGAATCTTAGTGGATTTTGAAAACGGAAAGCAGATCAATCGCATTAAACATGAATGTAAAGTAAACACGCCGATTGGTCTCTCCACCGAACCGTAACGCCCGGTTTATAGTTGTGATATCCAATTATTCTAGATTTTCTTTGATCAAGTCCAGGTATTCTTCCATCGGCCAGGACTCTTTTCTGATTGTATTATTCGCCTACAAAAAGTCGCCTAATAAAACTACCAAATGGTTTTACACTCCACCCCATGCTTCCTGGCATGCTAGAGGTCGTCCGAAAAGGTAGCCGCATTCTCAACCTGACCTCCCCATCCGGACCCGGAACGCCTCCCGCAGAGGGCGCGGTGACGTTTTCGACCAGCCTATCGGGGTGGGTAGGTTCCATGCTCTGCAGCCTACTTTT
>CALLYA010000408.1 GCA_937875495.1 uncultured Verrucomicrobiota bacterium | reverse complement strand
ATAGTCCCAAACGAATCTTCAGTACGAAGTCACGCACGCTTGCAGAAAGGACACGTTCAAGCTACTACAGAACTCGCGATTCCTCCAGCTTCTTTTGAAGATCGACTGCAGGCACGCCCAAGAGGCCGCCCAGAGCTGCTGCCGATCCTGCGGCGGCAAGCTCCACAGGGCTGATTTTCCGCGTAAAGCACGTGGAGTTCCGCACAAACTCACGGAGCAATGGAACAGGCGTTATAGCTTCTGCTGCTCTACCGAAGGATGTCGCCTCCGGCACACCCCTGTATCTGTGCGCTTCTTGGGAAGGAAGGTCTATTCCGGAGTGTTCATCGTGCTGATCTCGGCCCTGATGAATGGCCCCAACGAGCGGCGAGCGGGAGAGCTTCATCGGGAGCTGGGGCTTGATGTTCGGACGCTGAAGCGTTGGCATCAATGGTGGCAGAAAGAGTTCGTATCCACCCCATTCTGGCGTTTGGAGCGAAGCAGTGGATGGTTTTACCCAAGAAATTGGCAAAGTCGCTGTTGGGAACATGCTCGATGAGGATGCAAGTTACCGAAATCTATTGTAGGGTGTTCATGTTGTAAGCAGTCGTTGTTGTTAATCTCACTAACTTCGACGCTTACAACATTTTTTTCAAATTGAAAATCGTTTTATTTAAATTTTTCCTGATAATATCTTATGACGATCTAACTGTTCGGATACCCTCAGGCTAGAATGGCTCGCTAAAATCTTCAATAAGCGTCCCTTTTAATTGGGTGATAATTTCATCAAATACCGAAAATGACTTCCGATCGATAATTAGAGTTAAATTCCCAGATTTAGCATTAAAGGCAATGGATGGGCCGAATGGTTTTAGCCTCTCCTTAAGGCCAGATAAAGTCCTTTGGGATTCTATTTCAGAAAAGACAAATGAATATCTTTTATACCCAGGATGATCCATTAATAGCTCTTCCGACCCCATCAAATATCCATCTCCATTCGCTACAACCCGTGCCCCCAAAATCTCCGAAATAAAGGCTAAAAATTCACATGGCCTCATATTTGACAAATTACAAGAAAAGGAAACTGGATTCTCCCAATACCTACTATATTCCTTTGACTTAAATATTTCCGACTTTGACACGGGAGTGCCGTTAGGATTAAAGAAATCAATAACAATGGGACAGAGAGGCATTCTTGGAATTGGATCACGAATTTTAATTCTGAAAATTTGCCCCTTTGTATCTAACCCTTCAATTTTCTCGTTGAATAGAAAAATAAAATCCAGAAGGTCAACATTTTTCAATTCAACCTTATGAAGAAGTATTTTGCCATCGGAATCCTGATTGGTTTCAATTATTTGAGGCAATTCAAGACATAGCCCGTAAGGCAAACTTTCCAGGTAAATAATAAGAAGAAGAATTTTGCCGATCATATTCTCTCTGCACATAATTAGCCCTTTCATTTTGATAAAAAGGCACCTTTCCAATATAAATCTGTTCCATTTAGGAGGCGCTTGGGTAAAGCCACGTTTTATTTCGTTCTAGACATGGCTTATAATTTGGATATTTTTCGCACAATTTTTTCCAATCCAATTCTCCCCAGCCATCTCGAGGCATGTCCGGGACACCCTTTCTTCTTTGTTGATGGTTCCAGCCGCACTCATGAGCAAATTCATGGGCCATTACATCCCCTACATTCATTCCCGTTCCGGGTTGCAAAAAATTGTCAATTGGTACCGTGCAAATATATATTACATGATCCGTTCCAAAATTTGGTTTCCTATTAAAGCCGAAATAATACCCCCCTCTTTTGCAACATTCACCATTGCAAATTACAATGCCATTCTCGCACTCGGTAATTACACAATCCCGAAGATCTTTATCTGATATTTTTTCTGCACCATCTTTGCAGGCTTTCGTTAACAAAGAAATATTGTTATACAAATCTGTATTTGGACAGTCTCCACCCGTTCCCTTTAAAAGTCCAATTGGATCGATATTATTAAAAGTATTATTTCCAAGAAAGGCATACAGGTTTTCCCCACCATCTTCCCCGATCGGATCCCTGGTCACCCACCGTCCCAGCCTTGGGCTGTAATATCGATAGCCATAGTAATAGAGTTGTGTTAAGTAATCGAAGGCCTTGGTGCTAAATCGAAATGGGTTATTGATGGAATCGAATTGGCCGATGGAATTTCCGAAGGGATCGTACCTGTAATTGGCTGACACCTGCCCATCGGTGAGTCTGACCACTTGTGTCACATTTCCGTTGGCGTCGTAAAAATAGCCGTAGTCGACACCGTCAGCACGCGTCATGGACAAAAGCCCACCTACACCTCCGGCACCATCCCTTGATCCGGATAGGTCCTGCCCCCAGGTGTAGGCGCGAACAAACTGGTCGGAAATTGAGCCGTTCAATTCTGCAACCGCTAACCAACCATCAAAGACGTATTTGATATCGCCGTTTGGATTGCCGTAATAGAAGCTTTTTGAGCGCACTCTGCGCCCCATGTAATCATAGGTGTACTGGACTTCAGTATTGCCTGCAACGGACTTCACCACCTTAATAAGGCGGTTCTCCGCATCATAGGTGTATTCAGCAGTACCGTCCTCGGTCATGTTTCCATCCGCATCGTACTTAAACGTCTCACTCGGGTTGGTCGTGCTGGAGTACTGATTGACCTGGTTATTGATGTTGTATGTCGTCGTCAATCCCGCTGCACCTGTGATGCTCGTCTCCCGGTTACCGATTGGATCGTACCCATAAATTCGCCGCGCGGTCCCGATCTCCAAGGGGGGAGGATCCTCCGAAATGATAAAACTATAGGAGGAAATTACTTCGTTTCTGGTATTGTAGCCGTAGTGGGTGTCTTGGGTATTGTCGAAAGCGTCTCCTGAGGTCAGCATGGACTCTCGCCGTCCGGCTTGATCATACAAGTAAACATATTCCGAAACGACATTCTCCACATTGT
>CALLYA010000407.1 GCA_937875495.1 uncultured Verrucomicrobiota bacterium | reverse complement strand
CTCTGCGGGATACCTCCCCATCCGGATCCGAAGACCTTTTCGGACGACCTCTAGCTCACAACCACCCACCTCCCCTCATGATTAGGCTCAACGTAGCCCTAGCCCATCGCCAATTCTCCACCCACATCGGACCTCCGACCTCCGACCTCGCCTGATGCCTTGAGGGCCTCAGGCTTCCGGCCCCCAGGGCCGGAACTTCTCCTCCGTTCGATTTTTGGGCTGGTGCGAGCGAGGCTGTTATGCGTGTTCGACGGAATCAGGTAGATGGCCGGTTGCGTGCGGGACAATTCGCATTCTTAGTGGATGGAGTATGGCTCGACCCCGGATGCGGGCAGCGGGGAGCAGCTGCGCGGGTGGGTCTGAAATTGGAGGAGGGTAGTCATGGCAAGGATCATTCGCAGGCCGAAAATGGACCCGGCCCAGCGGCCGTTCATGATTGTCTGGGAGACAACCCAGGCATGTGATTTGGCGTGCAAACACTGCCGTGCGGCCGCCCAGCCGAATCTCGATCCCAACTCCTTGAACTTCGAGGAGGCCAAGAACCTGTTGAACCAGTCCGCTGAGTTCGGACGCCCCTCGCCCATTTTTATCTTCACCGGTGGGGATCCATTCAAGCGTCCAGACCTATTCGAGCTGGTACGCTACGCGGACGAGATCGGTCTGGCCGCGGCCGTGTCACCCTCCGGTACACCGCTGCTGAACCGCCAGAACCTGATTCGCTTGAAAGAGGCGGGGACCAAGGCCATCTCCCTGAGCATTGATGCCTCCAACGCGACGGACCACGATCTATTCCGCCAGGTACCGGGATCGTTTACCCGGACGATCGAGGGGTGGAAGATGGCGCGTGAGATCGGGCTGAAGCTGCAGGTGAACACCACGCTTACCCGCTACAACCTGGACGATCTGGCCAAGCTATTCGGGCTGGTGCAAGAGCTCGGAGCGATGACATGGAGCCTCTTCTTTCTCGTCCCGACGGGGCGCGGCCAGGAGGCGGACGAGGTCACACCGGCGGAGTACGAAGCGGTGATGCACTTCCTTTACGACGTCTCGAAATACATTCCGGCCAAGACGACCGAGGGGCATCATTACAAGCGTGTGGTGATTCAGCGGGCGATTCTCGAGGAAAAGGGGCTTCCGATGAGCGACTTCTTTCAATTGCCGCCTGTGTATCGCCGGTTGACCGCGGAATTGGACGCACTCGTCGCCGAGCGTGGGTTGACCGCCCGTCCTGCCATCCGCCGCACGCCCATGCACATCAATTCCGGCAACGGTTTTGTCTTCATCTCCCACCTGGGCGAGGTCTTTCCAAGCGGCTTCCTCCCGGTCTGCGCGGGGAACGTCAAGGAGCGCTCCCTGGTGGATATCTACCGGGATTCTTCTGTCATGCAGGCATTGCGTGATCCGAAGCGGTTGCAGGGGCGCTGTGGATTGTGTGAGTTCTCCGGGATCTGCGGCGGCTCCCGTTCCCGTGCCTATGCGATGAGCGGCGACTTCTTGGCCGAGGAGCCGTTTTGCACCTATGAGCCCGGTTCGTTTCCCTTCCAGGACGAGGTCGAAGCGAAGCTGGCGGAGATGCGCTCCTATTCGGAATCATAAAACCCAGGCGAGGGATCTTTACGTGAGCTCATGCACCCCATCCAATCGAATTGTTCGTGCGTGCCGAAGAGAGTCGGTGGATCGCACCCCTGTTTGGCTGATGCGTCAGGCCGGGCGCTACATGGAGGAATACCGCAACCTGCGGATGCGGTACTCGATCCTGGAGCTGATCAAGGCCCCGGAGCTGGCCGCCGAGGTGACGCTGCAGCCGATCCGCGCCTTCGATCTGGATGCCGCCATCATCTTTGCGGACATCCTCCCACCACTGGAGATCCTTGGGTTGGAGCTGAGTTTTCAAAAGGGGGAGGGCCCGGTCATTCACAACCCGATTCGCAGTCCGCAGGACGTGGATTCACTCAAGGCGCCGGCGGTCGAGGAGGGGCTCGGCTTCACGCTTGAGGCCATCCGCCTGGTGCAGCAGGCGCTGGCGGGACGGGTAGGATTGATCGGGTTTTCCGGTGCGCCTTTCACACTGGCCAGCTATGCGATCGAGGGTGGTGCATCGCGCAATTACATCCTGTGCAAGCGCTTCATGTATGAGCAGCCACAAGCATGGCATAAGCTGATGGGGCTGTTGGCGGAGATGGTCGGCCGCTATCTTTGCGCGCAAGCGACGGCCGGGGCACAGGTCTTGCAGCTTTTTGACAGCTGGGTCGGGGTCTTGAGTCCGCATGACTACCGCACCTATTGCCTGCCGTACTCCCGTCGTGCGATCGAGCTGGCCCAGGCCTCGGGTGCGCCGGTCATCCATTTCGGGACAGGCACCTCCGGCATGCTCGAGTTGATCGAAGAGGCGGGGGGCGATGTCATCGGGGTCGATTGGCGGATCGACATTGCCAAGGCGCGTGCGCTTTTGTCTGAGGACCGTGCGATTCAAGGCAATCTCGATCCTGTCGTGCTCTTTGCCGAGCCATCGGTCATTCGAGCTCAGGCCGCTGCGATCCTGGACGCCATGGCGGGTCGGAACGGGTTCATCTTCAACTTGGGTCACGGGATCCTTCCTGGTACACCGGTCGAGCACGTCTCGATGTTGGTTGATTTCGTGCATGAATACGCCGGTCGCTGATCGGGGGAGGAGTTGGGTATGGTTGGAAAACGGGATATCGGACTGCTCTTGATGGCCTATGGCGGCCCGGATCGGTTGGAAGATGTCGCGCCGTTTCTGGCGGATATCCGGCATGGCCGCCCGACGCCTGACGAGCTAATCCGGGAGATCGAGGGGCGCTACATGCAGATCGGGGGGCGTTCTCCCCTGTTGGAAAGGACCGAGGCCCAGTTGGCCGGCATCGTTGCGATCCTCGACAAGATGGTGCCCGGGCGGTTTCGTGGCTACATCGGGATGCGGCATTGGACCCCCTGGATTCGGGATGCGATGGCCGCCATGCGTGGGGATGGGATCCGGAATGCTGTTGGCCTGGTGATGGCGCCGCATTTCTCGAACCTGAGTATCGGCGCGTATCAGAAGAGCGTTCGAGCGGCGATGGAGGGCTGGGGCGAGCGTATCGAAATTGCGCAGGTGGCCGATTGGCACCTGCTTCCAGGTTACCTCGCAGCGTTGGAAAACGAGGTGCGTAAAGCCTCGGAGCTCTTTTCGCGGGAGGAGCACGTCTATCACATCTTCTCGGCGCACAGTCTTCCAGAACGGATTGTGGGGGCAGGGGATCCTTATCCTGTCCAACTCAAAGCGACCGCGGCCGCCCTGGCCCGGCGTCTGGGCTTAAAGCAGGGACAGTGGGAGTTCTGCTTCCAATCCGCCGGTGCGAGCGGCGGCCCATGGCTGGGACCTGCGATTGAAGAGGTCCTGCCCCGACTGGCCGAAGCAGGGAAGAAGGCCGTTCTGGTATCCGCCATCGGGTTTGTCTGCGACCACGTGGAGATCCTCTTCGATCTCGATATCGAGGCGCGCGGAATCGCCGCAGGACTGGGAATGCATTTCGAGCGCGCCGGCGCCCTGAACGACCATCCTGCATTGTTGGAGGGGCTGGCCGGCATTGTGACCGCCGAGGCGCGTGCAGCAGGGTGGTTGGAATGACCGAGCCGAAGCACGTGGCGATTGTGGGCGGAGGGATAGCCGGTCTTGCGTGCGCCTATTATCTGCAAAAGAAGGCGCAGGCAGAGGAGCGCCCTATCTCATACACGCTTTTAGAGGCCGGCGGACGTCTGGGAGGCAAGATCGAGACGGATGCCTCGGACGGTTTTGTGATCGAGGGCGGCCCTGATTCCTTCATTTCACAGAAGCCCTGGGCACGGGAGCTATGTTTGGAGTTGGGCCTCGGCGATCGACTGATCGGCACCAATGACGTCAAGCGCAAGACCTATGTTGTGTTTCGAGATCAACTGCGGGCGTTGCCGGACGGGGTGATGTTGATCATCCCGACCCGGTTCCTGCCCTTTGCGCTCTCTCCCCTCATCTCTCCACTGGGAAAACTGCGCATGGCGATGGATCTGGTGATCCCACGCCGCAGGGGGGCGGATGACGAGAGCCTTTCCTCATTCATCACGCGCCGCCTCGGCCGGGAGGCACTGGAGAAGATTGCGGAGCCGTTGATGGCCGGGATCTACGTGGCCGATCCATACCGTCTCAGTCTGCGCAGCACATTCCCGCGGTTTTTGGATATGGAGCAGCAATACGGGAGCCTGATTCGCGGGATGTTGCATCAAAAGCGGATGCGCCGACGGATGTCGTCCGGTCATCAGCCGCTGCCGCTCTTCATGACGCTGCGGGGTGGGCTTGAGGAGTTGGTCCGTACGTTGGCGTCGCGTCTGACCGGCGATATCCGGCTCGGGTGTAAGGTGCAGTCCGTTTTGAGGACTGGGACCCGATACCGCCTTCAATTGGACGGTGATCAGGTTTTGGATGCGGATGGGGTCCTGATGTGTGCGCCCGCCGCGGACGCCGCGGGATTGGTTCGACCGTTGGCGCCCGAGGTCGGGCGGGAGTTGGACCGGATCCGCTATCTTTCGACGGCTACGGTATCGCTCGTATTCGACCGAAGTCAGGTCCGCCATCCCCTGGACGGGTTCGGTTTCGTGGTGCCGAAGACGGAGGGTTGCCGGCTCATGGCCGCCACGATCGTTTCGACCAAGTTCCCTGGCCGAGCTCCGGACGGGAAGGTCTTGTTGCGTGCCTTTGTGGGCGGTTACCACAATGAAGCGCTGGTGGAGCTGCCGGACCCTGAATTGGTGGGTCTCGTACGAGGTGAGCTGGGGCGTTTGCTCGGGGTCGAGGGGGAACCCGAGCGGGTGCGCGTCTATCGCTGGCGCCATGCGAACGCGCAGTATGACGTCGGCCACACGGATCTGGTACATCGGATTGAGGCACGGTCGGCCACGAAATTGCCTGGGGTCTTCTATGCGGGTGGCGCCTACCGCGGGGTTGGCATTCCGGATTGCATCCATCAAGGCGAGCAGGCGGCCGGTCATTGCCTTGCCTACTTAGCTGGAGGCTATCCGAAATGGCACGTTCCATCATCCGTTTCCTCCAGGCAATAGTGGCTGATCAGTCAGATCATTGTCGGGAATCGAGGGAATCGAGGGGTTGGGGAAGCCCGCATCCATAAGACATGAAATTTTTTTTGTTCCAGGTATTGTTTCCTGAGCAGACCGGGTGTAAGATGCGGGCGTGATCTGAATTGATCGCGACCGAGGCCGCATACTGTGTCATTGTGCAGGAATCGGTGAATTAGCGCATGACACATGATGGTAGCAGGAGATTGTATCGATGGATATCTATGTCGGCAACTTGCCGTATTCGGCCGACGACCAGGACCTCAAGGAACTGTTCGAACAGTATGGGAAGGTGACTTCCGCGCGTGTGGTGATGGACAAGTTTTCCGGCCAGTCCAAGGGTTTTGGGTTTGTGGAAATGCCTGATTCATCTGAAGCCAACCAGGCTATTGATGCCACAAATGAGCAGGAGTTCATGGGCCGTAATCTTCGCGTAAACGAGTCCCAGCCTCGTCCTCGCACCGGTGGCCCCGGTGGCGGCGGCGGCGGTGGTTATCGTGGTGGCGGCGGCGGCGGCGGCCGCAGCGGTGGTGGCGGTGGCGGCGATCGCAGGCGTTACTAATTGATCAACGCTTGACGGTTGCGCGCGATCCACTTAGCGCGTAGATGATCGTTGAGGCCTACAACATGGCTTTTCAATGAGGTTCATGGTTTGTACGCATCTTCAGAGGCTCCGTGGGGATCTCCCCGCGGGGCCTTTTCTCGTTTTTGCGCCCGGATGATCCATGCAGTCGAATTGGCGGCTGGGAATCGGCGAGTGCTTGCATGAACAGTGGTTTCAGACCGCGCTTGGGGAAGGGACGTTCGCTCTCATGACAGCCGACGCTGCCTGCTGCATTCAGGAATGCCGTATCTGGCTTGGAGACAAAACCTTGTCTCTCAACGGCCCCCTCACGCTGACGGCAGGCCGTGTCTATTTGGTGCGAGGGCCCTCCGGTAGCGGCAAGTCCTCCTTTTTGCGGGCCCTGCTCGGACTCGGCGCCCTTACATCCCCACCCATCCGGGTCCGTGCGCATGCACACCTGATCGATCGAGAAGGGCGGTCCCATACGATCTGGGCGGGGCGGCGATACTTGCCTGCCAGTCGGCGACACATCGCATTTCTGCCTCAGGCCGAGAAACTCGGGTTTATCGACAGACTCTCCACACTGGAGAACCTGCGGCTCTATTCGCGGCTCTCGCGGGATGCAGCGGCCGATGCGGCCGGAGGCCTGGCCCAACAGTTCCGCCTCGCAATGGTTCCCCCGGCCGTGACCACTGCATCGGGCGGGGAGCGCATGCGTCTCTCGGCCATTCGCGCCCTGATGCCGCGCTCGCTTCGGAGCCGACCGCCGCTGCTGGTGCTCGCCGATGAGCCGGTTTCCGGCCTCGACCATGAGTCCGCACTCTCCCTCGCCCACACCCTGATCGAGGTCGCACATCGGCAGCAGGCCGTGGTCATCGTCGTCACGCATGAGACCCGCGCATTCCTCTCGTCCGCTGCCCAGCCGCCTGACGAGTCTTCGGATGAGATCACGATCACAGCGCACGCGATTGCCGAGGACGGCCTACTGGCGACCGGCGAGCAGCTTTGCGGGCTCATCCTCGCCCCAGCCGGGCCTCGGAGTAAGGCGCATCCGCGTAGGCGCCGACGCTTCCAATTCTCGGACGGCTGGCAGGAGGGCCTGCAACTTTTGGGCGCTGCCGTGCTGGCACCGCTCGCGCTGGTCTGGGGGATGCTCAGGCTGCGTAAGATTTGGTATGTGCTGGGACAGATTCTCCGCGACGGGACGGGGATCGGCACTCAGTTGTTTGCGCTGACCTGTTGCACGATCCTGGCGGCTACGGCGTCGATCTTCATCTTTCAACAGATGCCGCGGTCGGAGCTGATCGAGCCGCTGCTGCTGCCTGAGCTGCTTGCGGTGACCGGTCAGACCTTGATCAGGGTTGTGCTGCCTCTCGGTGCTGCCTGCTTTGTGGTCGGCAAGCTCGGAGCCGCACAGGCGGCGGGACTCTCAGCCGGGGTGCGTGGGGGTCTTCTGGAGACGCTAGCCCTTGCGCGCTGGCCGGTGGAGGCATTCGGCCTAGTCCCGGCGGTCCTCGGTCAGATCGTGGCCCTGACCTTGGCGACCCTGATGGGGACCTGCCTCGGGGTCCTGATTGCCGGCTTGATCTATGTGGGGAGTCATCCCGGTGCCTCCCTGGGTCTGGCGATGAGCCTGATGACTCAGGGTTGCCTGCGGGATCCCGTGCTCCACCGGTTCCTGCTGATGAAGGTGATCGGCTCCGGCGTGATCGGCGGCGTTGCCGCATCCCTCTTCGGGCTCTGTCCGGTCAGCAACGAGTACGATGTGGGCAAGGCGGTGCACCGCACATTGCTTTGGGGGATCCTGGGTGTGATTGCCTACCAATGTGGTCTCATTGTGCTGGAGTACTCATGATGCCTTCTCGCCGTTCTCCGGTTGGCAGAGATAGGAGAGGATCGAGTTGCGCTGTGGATGGGCAAGGAGCCATTGGCGCACCTCGCTGGCACGGTTGAACTCCTCCGTGCCGAGGAGGTGCTGGAGACGTTCCTCGTACGCGCGGGTCTTGTCCTCACGCGCGACCTGCGCCTGCCAGGCGGCGCTGAAGATGAAGTGCACCTCCTCATGCAGTCCATGCTTCTTGAGCACCTGCCATTCGTTCTTGTCGAACCAGAGTCCGCCGCAGGTCCCGCAGCGGTCGAGCGTGAAATCGAGGCCGCGACCGACAGGTCTGCGCGTCAGGATGCGGCTGCACTCAGGGCAGATCTTGGCCTCCTTGTGATCCTCGACCACCACCTCCAGATCGGTGGCTTCCGACTGAAACTCACTCGGATCCGGGATGTCGCCAGGGGCGATTTCTCCTTCCGCAGCTTGGCCACCACGCCATTCCCAATACTGAATGGCGCGGATCCAATGCCCACCGCACTGATCGCAGCGCGCGGTGCTGAGATTGGTTTCAAGCTCCTGTTCCTTCAGTTGCACGTCTTTGCATACGGGACAGATCATTGAGGATCCCTTGTTCGTTCGATCGAGCGCCGGATGAGTGAGTCTTCAGCCATCTCCTGAGGCCGCAAGAAAGTAGCAAATGCCTCAGCGTTCGTAAAGCGCGAGCTCCAACCAAAGTAGAAGCAGCATCCTTCCTGCCGGCGAATATGCCCTCCCCATCCGGAACCGGAGAGCCTCGCGCAGAGGCGCAGGGGCGCAGAGGTGGTTTCGACTTGGCCATGGGGGGGAGGCCTATGCCATGATCTTAACTATTTGAGAAATCTTGGGGTGAATCGTTTTCTGCTGACCTACAGGTGCGCAGCAGCCTCCGACGCCGCGGTATTCCCCTACCGCCCTTTTATCCTCTGAGCGAGTCCTCCCCACCTGGACGGAAATAAGAGTCTTCTACATAAATACTTAATACAGTCCTAATTCGTAGGCTTATTATTTATGTAATTATTGGGACAGGCGGTGAGTTGAGTTTGGAATTCGCTCGAAAAATAAGATCAAAAGGGGTTGACCCCCATCTGCACCTGGTCTATACGTGCCATTGAAGACCAACTCGTCTGAATCATGCCGCATCGGATCCATTGCATCCGGGTTGTCGCATAATTC
>CALLYA010000406.1 GCA_937875495.1 uncultured Verrucomicrobiota bacterium | reverse complement strand
GGAGAGCCTCGCGCAGAGGCGCGGTGGCGTTTTCGAGCTGGCTTGGGGGGGAGGGGCAACGCTCTCGTCCCTGCCTTTTGGGGGAATAGAATTACCGTTTCTAACCTACCAAGCCTGTTCCAGGATTGAGCTCACCCCCGCGAGCAAACCTCACCTTCCTCACCTTCGCGTCTTGCCAGTTTTCCTTTCCACTTCCCTTTCCCTTCTCATCAAGCGGTCCGGGGCAGGGGTGACAGCGGCGTGGAATTGCTGGGATCGAGTTGGAGGCAGGAGTAGAGGAGGAAGTGTTCGCAGGGGAGGGACTCCGCGAAGGGCGGGTCGCCGAGCCAGGGGCGCCTGCGCTCCCAGCGTGCGATTTCCAACTGACCGCGTGAAGGCAGCGCTTCTGTCGAGGCGGTGGTGTGAAAGTGAAGGCGGCGGGTGCGAACATGACCGCCGGGCAGGTGCAACAGGTCCTGATGTCCGGTGATTTCGAGGTCGTACTTGCTTGGGTTACGGGCGAATGGTGTGCCGTCGAAAAGGACAAAGGAGCTTGCGGTCATTGCGGCGATGGAAGGATAGACATCGTCCACGAATGCGAAGGTCTCATCGAGGTCCTGATCGGTACTGGTGGGCAATCCGAAGATCATCATCATCAGGTTTGCGATACCGGCCTGGCTGGCATCCTTCAACACCTGTGCGACTTCACCCACGCGGGTGCCCTTCCCGACCAGGTCGAGCAGTCGTTGTGAGCCGGTTTCCACGCCCCAGCTGATCCATCGGCAGCCTGCGGACGAAGCCTTCTCGAGGAGAGCGGGGGTATAGTCCGCCGTGGGCCGGCCCATGACATGGAACTGGATGCGGAGTTGTCTCCAGAGCAGGGCGTCGGAGAGCTTGTCGAGCGTCAGGGGAGTGACGTATTGATCGGCAAAATAGAAGTGGCAGCAGCCGGTGGCGGACTGGATTTGTGCGAGGTAATCGACGATGGCGTCGATTTCTTTCACGCGGTATCCCGCGAAGGAGAAATTATGGGCACAGAATTTGCATCGGTTCCATCCGCACCCGCGGGAGAGCACGACAGGAAGCACCGGCTCCGGATTTAAGTATAATGCTAGATCAAGGTCACTGAATTCGGGGAGGGTGTAGGATGCATCCAGAAAGAACGGCTGATTGGCTCGATTGAATCGAATTTCCTGATCGAATTTATGATAAATTCCCGGGATTTGATCCGGGGGGATCTGTTTTGACAATGCCAGGAGTGGGCCTTCGCCTTCGCCTTCGACGATGAGATCCAGAAAGGGGCATTGGGCGAGCAGCTCTTGCGGGTAGACGGCAGAGACGGCAGCGCCGCCGAGGATGATCCGGCGGTGTGTTGCGTTTGGATCTGATTGGGCGATGGACTTGGCCAGGGCGAGTGCGAAGGGCATTTGATCCAGGAACATCACCGAGAAACCGACCAGTTCAGGGTCGTTGTGCAGGATTCGTGCGGTGGCCCAGGCCAAGAGCTCGTCGAGTGCAGGGGTCGATTCGGCGGTTTGCAGGTAGTGTTTGGCGTCCTGGCGAAGTTGCTGGAATTGCTGTTGCAGGGCGGCCCATGCGCTCCGGATCGAGCCGTAAGTGGGCATCTCAAAGAAGGAATGGCTATTGGTTGGGAGTGCAAGGAGGGGGGATGCGGTGGGGAGCTCCTTGCGGGCGAGGAAGTGCCAGCATTCGATGTTGAGATCGAGGGTGACAACGGTGTCATTGGGACGGCGCTCACGCAGAAACGATGCAAGGGTGGCAACGCCGAGGGGGGTATAGGAGGGGCTGGCTTCCGGGGGGAAGATCAAGGTTGTGCGCATAGGCGGGATGGATGGACCGAATTCAGGAAGGGCAATGGGTGGACGAACGTACTCGACGCCAAGGGGAAATCAAGCATTGCGAGCTAGAGGTCGTCCGAAAAGGTAGCCGTTTTCCCGGCCTGCCCTCCCCATTCCCATCCGGATAGCCTCGCGCAGAGGCGCAGAGGCGCGGTGGCGTTTTCGAGCTGGCTTGGGGGGAGGGTCAATGCTCATGGGGCCAGGTGCCAACCAGAGCAGGAATCGATTCCGATTTCGACACCGGTTCAGACAGGGATCGGACGGATCGGACGGATCGGCACCATTGCTTGGAGGAGCGCGCCTTTTCGGACGGGCGTCCAGTTCTCTAGTCTAGAGGTCGTCCGAAAAGGTCTTCGGATCCGGATGGGGAGGTATCCCGCAGAGA
>CALLYA010000405.1 GCA_937875495.1 uncultured Verrucomicrobiota bacterium | reverse complement strand
CGGTTGAATCCCCTTCCCACCCTTGGCGTTCTTGGCGTCTTGGCGGTTGAATCCCCTCCCCCCCTTGGCGTTCTTGGCGTCTTGGCGGTTGAATCCCCTTCCCACCCTTGGCGTTCTTGGCGTCTTGGCGGTTGAATCCCTTCCCTCCCTCGGCGTCCTTGGCGGTTGAATCCCCTCCCCTACCGCACCGCCTTGACGCCTTTGCCGCTTTTCGCGCGCTTGACCTCGTCCTCGACCGCCTTCTGGTTGACCATGGTCACGTCTCCGGGGATCTCCTGCACCAGGATGCCATGCGCCGCCCCCCACTCGACCGCGGTCTGGAGATCCTTGCCCTGCAGGATCGCGCCCAGGACACCGGACGCGAAGCTGTCGCCTCCGCCCGTGCGATCGATGATCGGGATGTGCTCGCGCACCGGTGCCACATGCCATGCGGCATTGGCAACATCATAGAGGACCGCGCCCCAGCTGATCATGTCGGCATTGTGCGCACCGCGCCACTGGGTGCCGATCAGGCTCAGGTTCGGATAGTCCTTCGCCACCCGGACCACGGTCGCCTTGTAGTTGTCCAGCCACTCCTCGAAGGTCGAAGCCTTCGTCTTGGGTGTCTCATATCCGAGCGCATCCGCTAGATCGCTGTCGTTGCCGACCAGAAACCCGAGGTGCGGTGCGAGCTTGCGGTTGATCTCTCGAGCACGCTCCTTGCTCGGCTCCACCTTCGAGCGGTAGTTCAGGTCCGCGGTGACAAACGTCCCATACAGAGCCGCCTTTTGGGCTGCTTCCACCGCCAAGTCCGCTGTTCGGGGTCCGATCAGCGTGAAGATCCCGCCGGTGTTGAAGACACGAACCCCTTCCGATCCAAAGAGTGTGTCGAAATCGAAATCGCCCGGCTCCAAAAGCCGCGAGGCCGTGTTGCCCCGGTAGTAGGTCGTGTTGGAGGGGATCACGCCCCGCCCGTTGTACGTGAAGTTCACTCCATTACAGATCGTGCCCTTTTCGTCTGTCGAATATTTGCTCCCGTCGTTGCGGGTGTTCCACCAGAGAAGCTGCCCGGTATCCACCCCGAGTTCACGGAACTGGTTGCGCAGGTTCTCACCGATCGTGTCCTGCACCAACGCCGTTAAAACCGTCGAACGCAGGCCAAAGGTATAGGCCAATCCACACGCGACGTTCGTCTCTCCACCGCCTTGGGAAACCCGAATCTGGTCCCGCGCACGGGCGGTGGGTACATCCCGCGGGTCCAGGCGTAGCATCACTTCGCCCAAAGACGCTCCGTCGAAGCGACATTCCGCTGCACTCTTGATACTTCCAATTCTTACTACCTCGCCCATGGCTCCATCCTCGGTTCTTTTTCTGTTCCGGGTTCCGACGCACAACCACCCAAACTAGATCCCGGTCCAAAAAATGCAATCTCCATCCCATCCAGGAGAGCTCCAGGCAGAGGCCTGTGGTACGCCATGGGTGGACGTTTGACACACGAACCAATCCCAATCCCAATCCCAATCCCAATCCCAATCCCAATCCCAATCCCAATCCCGATTCCGATTCCGATTTCGATTTCGATTTCGATTTCGATTCTCTCGATTTCCTCGACCTCCGACCTCCGACCTCCGACCTCGCGCAGGGGCCCAAGGCCCCCCGCGCCGCGGCACGCAATGTCGTGCCGCGAATCGCTCCGGCCTTGCCGAACGCCGGGATTGGTGGTACCAACTGCGACCTGGAAGAAGCCTTGATCCGGTCCCGATCCGAACCGCTCCGCCCAGCCGAATGCCAGCCCTCACAACAGGAAGGAATCGTACGATGCACATGGCCGACGCCCTCATCTCACCCGCTGTGGGCGGGTCGTTCTGGGCCGTCTCCTGCGGCCTCATCGGCATCTCTGCCCGAAAGACTCAACGGCACCTCGAGGATTACGCGATTCCCATGATGGGAGTGTTGGGTGCGTTTGTCTTCGCCGCACAAATGATCAACTACACGATTCCATCGACCGGCTCCAGCGGCCATATCGGCGGGGGGCTCCTACTCGCGGTTCTTCTCGGCCCCTGGGCCGGGTTTCTCGTCCTGGCCTCCGTCCTCTCCGTCCAGGCGTTCTTCTTTATGGATGGCGGACTCCTCGCGCTCGGTTGCAACATCTTCAACCTCGGCTTTTTTCCCTGTTTTGTCGCCTATCCGCTGGTCTTCCTCCCCGCTTCCGGCGCCCATCCATCTCCCGCCCGCCTGACGTTCGCCGCGGTAATCGCCACCGTTGTCGGACTCCAGTTCGGTGCGCTCGGGGTCATCTTCCAGACCCTCGTATCCGGGATCTCCAGTCTCTCCTTCTCGGCCTTCGCCTCGATCATGCTGCCGGTGCACCTCGCCATTGGTCTGGTCGAAGGCGTGATCACCTCGACCATCGTCACACTCCTTGCCAAGGCACGCCCCGAAGCAATTGCGCTCGGACGAGAGCACAAAACTACCCCTCAAACCGCATGGATCATCGCCAAGGTATTTCTACCCATCGCGGCCGTCATCGCAATCGCTTTGTCTTGGTTCGCTTCCACCCATCCGGACGGCCTGGAATGGTCCCTTGCGAGGCTCGGCATCGACACGGAGGCCGAGGCAGCTCCGAGCGGCCTCAATCAGGCCCTGAACCGGACCCAGGAATCGATGGCACTCTTCCCCGATTACCGGTTACCGGCCCCCACCGACGCGGCAGGGGCGGGGCCGTCCACGGAGTCGTGGCCGAATGTGGAGGCCGGCACCTCACTCGCTGGGTTGGTGGGAGGGATGATCACCCTGATCACCGTCGGCCTCTGCGCAGTCCTGCTTCACCTGGCCAAACGTCGACGGGAAAGAGCCCGCGCCTCGCAACCCGTTCATCCCCTATGAAGCAGCGTTCCATGGAGGATCGGTTCCTGGAGTTCGGGTTGATCGATCAGCTGGCCCGAGCCGATTCCCGGCTCCACAGGCTCGATCCCCGGGCTAAACTCCTGACCACGCTCTTTTTCTGCGCGCTGGTCGTCTCCTTCCCCCGCTATTCCGTGCTCGCGATCCTGCCGCTGCTGCTTTACCCGGTTCTACTCTCCGCCATGGGGGAGCTGCCTCTGGCCTATGTCGCCCGCCGCACCTTGCCGGCTCTGCCCTTCGCATTCATGGTCGGCATCTTCAATCCGTGGATCGATACCAAACCAGTCGCCAGCCTTGGACCGTTGCTCATCTCAGGCGGCTGGCTCTCCTTCACCTCGATCCTCTTGCGTTGCATACTCACCGTGTCGTCCGCAATCATTCTGGTCGCCAGCACCGGTATCTCGCAGATCTGCCTCGCCTTTCAACGGCTCGGCGCGCCCCACCTCTTCTCGCTCCAGATCATGTTCCTCTACCGCTACCTATTCGTCCTCACTGCGGAGGCCGTTCAGATGGTGCGCGCACGGAACCTACGCACCTTCGGCAGGCGGGGACTCGGTCCCGGACCCTTTGCATCCCTGATCGCATCCCTGCTCATCCGCTCGCTCGATCGTGCACAGAACATCCACCGCGCAATGGTCGCACGCGGGTTTCGGGGGGAGATCCAACCGCTGCGTCAGAGTCGTTGGCGAAGGCATGACACGTTCTTCGTGCTCCTCTGCATACTCGCCTGCTCCACTATCCGCCTCTGGAACCTCCCGCAGGCCATCGGCGGATGGCTCCTTCAACTCTTGCCCTAAGCCCAGACAGAGTATGAGTCACCACATCGTCGAAGCACGCGATCTCGCCTATGCCTATCCCGATGGCACCCGCGCCCTGAAGGGGGTCAGCTTCCGAATCACCCATGGTGAATCGGTCGCCCTGGTCGGACCCAATGGCGCCGGAAAATCGACCCTTTTGCTGCAATTGAACGGGTTCCTGCGGCCCACCCAAGGGGAGGTGCGCATCGGGAACCTGCCGATTACCCCGAAGACCCTTGATCAGATTCGTCGCACCGTCGGAGTCATCTTCCAGGATCCGGACGACCAACTCTTCATGCCGACGGTTCGGGAGGACGTCACCTTCGGTCCGCTCAACATGGGCTTCCCGCGGCAAGAGGCTGAGTCCATCGCAGAGGCGGTGCTTGCGCAAGTCGGAATGAGTGACATCGCCGATCGAGCGCCGTACCATCTCTCCGCCGGTCAGAAACGGGCCGTCGCCATCGCGGCCGTCCTGGCCATGTCGCCCGATATCCTGGTCCTGGATGAACCCAGCTCACACCTCGATCCTAAAGGCAGGCGCCGACTGATCGATCTTTTGCACGGATTCTCCCACACCAAGATCATTGCTACGCACGACCTCGATCTTGCGCTCGATCTCTGCCCTCGCACCATTGTGATTGCCGATGGCCGTGTTCGCGAGGACGGGCCAACGTTGCGGTTGTTCCAGGACCAGGCCTTGCTGGAAGAATGCGCGCTGGAGCTGCCGCTGCGCATGCAGGGTTGCCCGATCTGCCACCCGCAGCATCCCCCATCACCTTCCCCAGGTCGTTGATGGGGGGGCCCCATCGCCCCGAAGCTCCCGAACTGCGCGTTGAATCAAATCCCAGATGTCCGGATCCCACCAGAGCGTTTGAACTCGAGGGTCCATCCAGACCTCTGGCCACGCTCCGTTTTCAAGTTTCGGGAGGATTGCAGGGTCCTCCATCAGGTCGACCACACGGCGGTCCTCCAGGAGCATTTGCAGCGGCTCGTTTTGCTGAACCAGGGCTTCCAGCGACGGGCCGTTGGTGGCGATTTCAAGCAGGTACTCCACTCGGTCGAGTTGATCATCCGTCGAACGGGTCAGCGGCTTGGAGATGTCCGCCAACACCCGTCCCAGACCGCCGCGTGCCAAACCGCTGGCCCCGTTCAGCCAACCCGGCTGATGGAACTCGGCCACCCCCGGAAAGCGATTCGGCCAATCGTAAAGCCGGTCCGCGATCCGCCCTACCCCCGCGATCAGGACGCAGACCACCAAGGCTTCGAATAGGCCGAGCAGGAGACCACCCTTGCGCGCCCAGCTTCGTTTTGAAATCGCATCCAACCGTTCCCGCCATCCGCGTTGGCGATTCAGAACCAAACTGAAAAGGATATTGAGGATGCTGACGCAGACAAGCCACGCAACAAACCGTCCCACACTCTCACGCATCGGGCCGTTGCCGATGGCGGGTAGCAATCGTCCAACCAGCGGAACGAATAGAGCGGAAATGGGTATCGCGATGAGTACCAGGCCAACCGAAATCGCCCCGCGCACCAGGCCGTCACGATATCCGCGCCACCCAAACCAAAGCATGAGGATCAACATCAACGCAATCATGTCCCAACCCTTCCACGGACCGCTCTCGGGTTCAATCCTGGTTTGAGTCTGTCCGAAAAGGTAGCTTCGTCCAGAAGCGTAAACCACAGATGAACACAGATTCACACAGATGATTTTCTTTTATGATCTGTGTCCATCTGTGTGAATCAGTGGTTGAAAATAATGGATTCTTTGCACCTCGATTACCTCGATTACCTCGATTGCCTCGATTCTCTTCCGACCCCGACACCGATTCAGGCAATGATCTGGCTTTGATCGGCAATCTTCGGCCTCCTCCCCCATTCCCATCTCTTCTCCGTGCTTGACGATTCAGGGTCCAACCAACAGGATGTGGTCGGGAACTGCGTTACCTCCACCCTTTCAATCTCCAGCCCTTAGGCACCCGGACGAATCCATGAATAAACCGTTCTCCCTCGCTTTGTCGCTCTCTCCCGCACTGCTCCTGCTCGGTCTCCTCGCCGGCTGTACGACCGGTCGTAAGGTCCAGGTCAACCGTCCGCTCAACGCCAATGATCTGCATCCCGAGGAGCCGCTCTACCTCGTGCTCTTAGTCGAAAATGCTGCCGAGAGTGCAAAGTCTACGGAATTGAAGGCCCGGGGCGAGGAGGTCGCCCCACCGGATCATGAGGTGTTCAATGACCTGTTTAAGGAGCTTCTTGCCTTTCGCATGCGCGAGGCGGGACCCTATAACCAGGTGGAAATCGCCGACTTCGGTCCGGACGAGCACCGAAGGGTCTGGCAGCAGGCGACCTTTCTCGAGATCCGTGTTTTGTGGAATATCTCCGGCAAACCAGGCGCATTGAAGGTTCAATACACCTCCATGGGACAGATGGTTCGACGCCCGATCGATAAGGTGGTCTGGCAAGGGAACATCATCACGACTGTGCGCCAGAAAGATGCCTCCCAGAGCCTGGAGGAACTGATCAACCAAGGCATCGGGAAGCAGGTAGATGCAATTGTCGAGGGCGTGTTCAAGGAGCCCTGATCACGCAAACGCTTATTTATCCATAGACCAGCTGCATCCACGAGCCGCATTGGCTCACGAACCGGCGAGACCACGTCGGCTCCAGGGAGGATTCTCTCATGCCCAGCGATACCGATATCCGCGTGACCTCCACCGAGCTCTATTTCTTGCCGGTCCAGGCCCGTATTCCCCTCAAGTTCGGTCATGAAACCCTCACCTCTGTGATCTGCGCACGGGTGCGAATGGAGGTGGAAGATCAGACCGGTACCCGCGCTTACGGCTGGGGGGAATCCCCACTCAGTGTGCAATGGGTTTGGCCGAGTCCCATCGCCTATGCCGATCGCCTGGGGATTCTGATGGATTTCTGTCGCACCCTTGCCGAGGCATGGACCCGGCTTCCGCATACCGGACATCCCCTGGAGTTGGGTCACCTGTTCCAGCGGCAACCGCTCCATGACCTGTTGGAAAAATTCAATCTGGCTGGAAACGGTACCGAGCCGATGCCGTGGCTTGCCGCCCTCGCCTGCTGCGCCCCCTTCGATATTGCCCTGCATGACGCCTTCGGCTGCCTTCACAAGGTCAATGTCTATGAGACCTACCGAGCCGACTGGATGAACCATGACCTCCAGTGGTTTCTGGAACCGGCATCCGATGCGTCCAAGGAACTGTTCGCCGGCAGGTACCCAAGCGACTACCTCGTCCTCGATCGTCCCCCGAGGCAGCTCCTCGCATGGCACCTGGTCGGTGGCAAAGACCTGTTGGACGACTCCGAACGTACCGGACAGGAGCCGGAGGACGGATTCCCGGTCACCCTGACGGAGTGGATCGCCCAGGATGGCTTGCGGTGCCTGAAGGTCAAGCTGACCGGGACCGATCCCGCCTGGGACCTCGCCAGGCTCGTCGCCGTGGGGCGGATCGCTTACACCATGAATTGCCTCTGGCTGTCCGCGGACTTTAACTGCACCGTCATCGAACCTGCCTATGTCAATGCGATCCTGGACGACCTCCTTCGTCATCATCCACGGATCTACGCGATGTTGCTCTACGTGGAACAGCCCTTTCCCTATGACCTCGAACGCTACCGAATCGATGTCCGAAGCGTGGTCGCGCGCAAGCCGCTCTTTATGGATGAAAGCGCCCACGATTGGCGAATGATCCGCCTCGGGCGCGCCCTGGGTTGGAGCGGGGTCGCCCTGAAGACGTGCAAGACCCAGACCGGTGCCATTCTCTCTCTCTGCTGGGCCAAGGCACACGGCATGACCGTCATGGTCCAGGACCTTACCAATCCGATGCTCGCCCAAATCCCGCACCTGCTCCTTGCCGCCTATGCCGACACCATCATGGGAGTCGAGACCAACAGCATGCAGTTCTATCCGGAGGCGAGCGCTCCCGAAGCATCGGTGCATCCCTATCTCTTCCGCCGGCGCGATGGGAAGGTCGATCTATCCTCGCTCGGCGGCGGCGGGTTCGGCTACCGCCAAGACGAGATCCTCCGGCAATTACCGGACGTCGACACCTTCTTCTCCGGGTGAAGCCATCACGCCCACGACCGGCTGAACAAAAAAAGCGGCCGTCGCCCCCTTGAACCAGGGGGCGACGGCCGATGAAACCTTCCCGATGACCGGTTTGGAATCGGTCAGTTGCGCAGGCGCAAGTCGCTCTGGGACCAGTCGACCCACTTCGTGTAGCGCCACGTCAGATACGCGAGCGCGGCGATTCCAAGAATGATCACGATCGCGGACCCCGTACTGCTCTGTCCATCCGCCAACAGCTCCTGTGCTTGCACAAGCGAAGCGAGTTGGTCGTTGGTCAAACAGTGAAGGTATACGGAGGCCTGCTCATAGCTGATCCCAGCATTCTGAAGTTCCGTGCGAACCTCCGGCTTTGCCAGGACTTGCGCGGCCTGTGCGACCAGGGCATCCCGCTCAGCGACCACCGCCGAGGCCTGGGACTGGACCGGCATGGCCAGTACCGGCCGAACCGGAAGCCCCACGGTAAGGACCGCAGCCAAGGCAATGGTTACAGTCAAAGGGTTCAAGATCAAAGATCTACGCATCACACCCCTACTCCTTTCATCTTCCAAAAGTGAATGAGGACAGCCGTCACCTTAGGGGACCAGTAACGGCCAAGTCAAGCCACTCAAAGAGCCGCTTTCTCCTCGGCACCGTCACTCGTTGAGTCCCGGCCGGGAGCCTCTTCATGCTCTTGCTCTACATCGGTTTCTGATTCAGATAATTCCTCACCCGAGTCCATGTCGTCTTCTTCATCACCATGGTCCCAGGCGATCTCGAAATGGTATCCCCGCGCACACCTTTCCATTAGCTCGAAGGCCAGGTCTTTGTAAGCCTTGGCCCCAGCAGTTCCCGGCGCATACGTGACCACCGGCTCCCCAAAACTGGGGGCCTCGCTGACACGCACCGACCGAGGAATCATAACATTGAACACGCACTCCCCAAGGTAATCGCGAACATTGCTGACGACCTGTTCGGCCAGATTGGTCCGGGAATCGTACATCGTCATCAGGACCCCGGCAAAGCCAAGGCCCGGATTGACCCCACTGGTTCGCAACTGGTCCACAACCTCGATCAGCGTCGTGAGCCCTTCCAGTGCGTAATACTCGCATTGCATCGGCACCAACAACTGCTTCACCGCGGCCATCGCGTTCATGGTCAGAATGCCAAGGCTCGGCGGGCAGTCGAGGATGATAAAGTCGTAAACGTTCGACCCATGCACCCCACGCAAGGCCTTTGCCAGACGGTATAGATGTTGGTCACTGCGCGCGATATCAACTTCGACCCCGGCCAACTCGAGCTCCGAGGGGACCAGTTCCAAGCCTGGAATCGAGGTCGGCCGGATCAGGTCCTCCACGGTACACTCGTCCATCAGTGCGGCATAGATGCTCGAACCCGGTACCTTCTCGATTCCCAACCCACTCGTCGCATTCGCCTGCGGATCGAGGTCGATCAGTAGCACACGCTTGTTTTCCAAGGCCAACGCCGCAGCCAAATTGACCGCGGTGGTGGTCTTGGCAACTCCACCCTTCTGATTGCCGACTGCTATGGTATGTGTAGCCATAATTTCCCAACCACCCCCCCGGCAATCCATTCCGGAGGCTCCCCTCACAACGCCTCCGAGGCCAGAACCTTGATTGCGTCCCTCTCATTTACCCGGCTGCAGGCTCAAGAGCAACACTTCCCGTTCAGGAAATCGAGGAGAATCGATCGCGCGGCCGTCGATGCAAGGCGTATAACCTCACATCGGACGGCTCAATACGTCCTCGGCACACATCTGAATCCTATGGGCCAGCTTGCCCAACAGCGCGTCCTCTTTCCCCTCGATGAGCAGGCGCAGGATCGGCTCGTTTTCTGAGTAGCGGGCCAACAAATACCCGCCGTCCTTCTCAATCTCACGCTTGGTCTCGGAGATCACTGCGGCCAGCTCTGGGACCTGGTCCAAAGACGGTTTGCGGGTCACCGGGATGTCGATCCGGGCCTGCGGCAACGGCTCCATGCAGCGGGCCAATTGGCTCAACGAACGCCCGGTCTGAACCATGATCCGCAACACCTGCAGGGCTGTAATGATCCCGTCGCCCGTGGTCCCGAAATCCCGAAAGACCACATGACCGCAAGGCTCGCCGCCCAGGTTCGCGTCCAACTCCACCATGCGATCGAGGAGGTAGCGACTGCCTACCTGGCAGCGCACGACACGGCCGCCCGCCCTCGAGATCGCCTCGTCCAATCCGTGGTTGCTCATGGCATTGGCGACCAATACATTCTCCTTCAGCCGCCCGCGTCGCAGGAAATCCAGGCCCACCATCGCCAAGATCCGATCCCCGTCCAGGACCTGCGCGTTCTCATCACACAGGATCAGGCGATCCCCATCGCCGTCGTTGGCAATGCCGAGGTCCGTCCGATGATCGATCACGGCCTTCTGCATCGTCGCAGGATACGCCGTGCCACACTCCCGGTTGATGTTGTACCCGTCCGGCTGGCCGTTGCAGACGATTACGTCCGCCCCCAACTCACGTAGGATTCCCGGGGTCGTCTCAAAGGCCGCGCCGTTGGCGGTGTCAACCACGATCCGCACACCCTCCAACGTCAGACCCTTCGGGAAGACACGCTTGGCGAAATCCACATAGCGTCCTACAGCATCCCGCACATGCTCGACCCGGCCGATCCGATCGCGTGTCGGACGGATCTGGTCGATCTCACCACTGAGTACCGATTCTTCGATTCGGCGTTCTGTCGCAGGCGCAAGCTTGTAACCCTCACGGTTGAAGAAGGTCAGCCCGTTCTCCTCAAACGGCCGCTGCGAAGCCGTGATCGAGACGCCCGCATCCGCACGCAGGCTCCGGGTGATGTACGCGATGCCAGGGGTCGGCATCGTCCCGGTCAACAGGACATCCACCCCCATTGAGGTCAGTCCCGCACAGAGTGCACTCTCCATCATGAACCCGCTCAGCCGGGTATCCGTCCCGACAACCACCTTGAGCCGGCGCGACGCATCCGCCTCGCGGCGCAGAACATAGGCCATGGCTCGGCCAAGCTTCAAAATGACCGGGGCCGTCACCGGCTCGACATTGGCCACCCCGCGTAGGCCGTCCTTGCCAAACAACCGCCGCCCTGGACGTGTGCCCGCGGAGCCCGGGACCGATCCCTGCCCCGCCGATTGGGTGGTCTGCTCCACGCTGCCAACCTTGGTGGCCGCGCCCTCTGCTGAAGTCTCACCCATGCCGGTCGGCCCCCGACGCGACGATGGGTGTGATACCGTGGGTTCAGGTCTCGAATCTGCCGCTGACATCTCTTTCATTCCCTTGTTACACTGTTCCTTCAGCAAGGCCTGGTATACTTGCGACTTGCCGCGGTTCGGCCAACCATCTCAAACGCGGATAAGGTGCTACCCCATGCCCATCGGCCCGGCCCGTTACCCGATCAATAAAAGACCCTGACGTATCCATCCATACCCAGCAAGCACCGTTTGGAGAAATCCACCGATACACCCCTTTTTTGTCAGCTCTAAATCCAGACTGCGTAGGTCACGTCCGAACTGATGCAACCCACATGACAAACCTCCCCATTCGGAACCGGAGGTCGCGAGCAGCGGCGCGGTGGCGTCTTCGACTTGGCCATGCGGATGTAGAAACCGCCAATGCCCCAAGTGCGCCAAGGGGGAGAGGGGATGGCACGGTTGGACGTGACCTGACCTGAGCTAGAGCTCGTCCGAAAAGGTCAATGGCAAAGCAAGATCGGGCTCGCTATCGATCTCGGTATCGAATGGGATTCAGGCATGAGACATCGGGTCCCGCCACCGTATGGCTGCGGTGCTGACACAACTCGGCAGCAAAGTTTGAGCGGTCCATGAGGGCCAGGTGCCATACAGGACAGGGATCGATCCCGATCCCGATCCCGATTTCGATTTCGATTTCGATTTCGATTTCGATTT